>SKHH01000055.1 GCA_007117055.1 Lishizhenia sp.
GTCTTAAAACCAATTCATTATATTTGTTTTGATTATTTTTTAATCATTTTATAGATTAAAATGCAATCATTTCAGTAATAAAAAACTATTTTTGTGGTGACGATATGCTATGATTTGAACTATTAAAAACAGAAAAGATGGGAAATTATCGTGCAATCGTACACATGGACTTGGATACGTTTTTTGTTTCTTGTGAACGGCTACTGGATAGTAGATTGAATGGAAAACCTATACTTATTGGCGGAACGAGTGACCGGGGTGTGGTGGCTTCTTGTAGTTATGAGGCACGAAAGTATGGGGTTCATTCTGCTATGCCTATGAAAATGGCTAAAGCTCGTTGCCCGGAGGCGATTGTAATTAAAGGTAATTCTGCAAATTACAGTAAGTACTCCAAACTTGTTACCGAAATCATTGCGGAAAGTGCACCTGTTTATGAAAAGACTTCCATTGATGAATTTTTCATCGACTTAACAGGAATGGACCGATTTTTTGGGTGTATGCAATACGCGGGTGAAGTTAGAGACCGTATCCTAAGAGAAACTGGACTTCCTATCTCTTTTGGCTTGTCGGAAAATAAAACCGTTTCAAAAATTGCTACGGGAGAAGCCAAACCTAACAACAAAATCAATGTTAATTATGGCTATGAAAAAGCTTTTTTAGCCCCTTTGTCAATTCGTAAAATTCCTGCGGTAGGACTTAAAACCTATCAAACATTGTGCGGCTTAGGGATTCGGAAAATCAACACCTTACAAGAAATGCCTGTGGAGTTAATGGAACACACTTTCGGAAAACTTGGGAAAAGTATTTGGAAAAAAGCACAGGGTATAGATCCTAGTCCTGTCGTGCAATACAACGAACGGAAATCGATTTCTACAGAACGTACTTTCGACAAAGACACGATTGCGATTCAACGGGTAAAAGCAATTTTATTTGCTATGGCTGAAAATCTTACTTTTCAATTACGGAGGGCAAATAAAGTCTGTGCTTGTGTCACTGTAAAAGTGCGTTACTCTGACTTTCAAACAAAAACACTTCAAAAAACGATTCCATATACCGCTGCGGATCATGAAATTGTACCCATTGCCCTTGCTTTATTTGATCAAATCTATACACGAAGGGTTCGTATTCGTTTGATAGGAGTCCGCTTAAGTCACCTTGTTACGGGAAATCACCAAATGAGCTTGTTTCAAGAGGACAGTAAACTCAGTGATTTATACCAAGCTATGGACAGAATCCGCATTCGTTATGGCGACCGAAGTGTAATGAGAGCTTTGGGAATGGACGCTCGTACCATCAGTCGTAGTAATCCCTTCAATGGAGAACCGCCTCTATTGTTGGCTAATCGACGTGTGTAAACCTATGCTAAACATTCACTCGAAATATAGTATTAAATATGGCGTTCGTTCACCTGAAGAAATTGTTGATTGGGCCATAGATGCTGGATACAGAAGAATCGCTCTTACTGATATCAACAGCACGACTGCTATTTTACGATTTGTTCACTATGCAAAAGAGAAAGATTTTAAACCTGTTGCAGGAGTAGATATACGCAATGAAAACAAGACGAATTACGTCATTTTAGCTAAAAACAATCGCGGATTTCATGAATTAAATGATTTTCTCTCCCGTAAACTGCATCATGGAAATCCATTTCCAGATAAAGCTCCCTACTTGGCCAACTGCTTTGTGATTTATCCGCTGGCTAAAGCTCCCAATCAACTACTTCCTAATGAATATATTGGAGTGCGAAAAAAAGATACGCAAACACTTTTATTTTCTAATTGGTCGTTACCAGAAAAACTCGTGATTTTATCTCCCATGACTTTTTTTAATAAGCGGGATTTTAACGCACACCGACTCCTTCGTGCTATAGCAAAAAACACCTTGCTTTCTAAGTTACCCCAAGAAGAGCAAGCTTGTCTTTCCGATTGTTTTATTTCAAGAGCAACATTGGAACAGCACTTCTCCCCTTTTCCGAAACTCTATCAGCAAACAGAAAAGCTACTCCAACAATGTTTCATTGATTTCAAAATGGGAGATGACGTCGAAAATCAAAACATCGCTTGTTACACTGGTTCGAAAGAAGAAGACCGAAAGCTCATTGAATCACTTTGCAAAGAGGGCGTAAAAAAAAGATATAGTGCTATGACTTCTTCCATAAAAAATCGTATTACACAAGAAATTAAAGTCATAGAAGAAAAAGAGTATTTGGCTTATTTTTTAGTCACTTGGGACATTATCAACTATGCGAAATCGAGAGGTTTCTTTCATGTCGGACGAGGAAGTGGCGCAAATAGCATTGTTGCTTATCTACTTGGAATAACAGATGTTGATCCGTTAGATTTAGACCTTTACTTCGAACGATTCATCAATATTTACCGTAAAACGCCACCTGACTTTGACATTGATTTTTCATGGAAACAACGCGACGAAGTCATTCAATATATTTTTGATCGATTTCCAAATGCCGCACTACTGTGCACCTATAACACTTTCCAAACCAAAGCCACGGTAAGAGAATTGGGAAAAGTATTCGGACTTCCAAAGGAGGACATAGACCGACTGACCGAAGGAAAAAAAATCAGTAAGGAACTGGACGAAATAGGAAAACTCGTTGTAAAATACAGCAGTTATATCGCAGGACTCCCCTCCCACCTCAGTATTCACGCGGGTGGAATCATTATAAGTGAACGACCAACCAGTTGGTTTAGCGCTACATTTCTTCCACCAAAAGGCTTTCCGACCACGCAATTTTCTATGGTAGAAGCAGAAGACGTTGGGCTTTATAAATACGACGTTCTCAGTCAACGCGGGTTAAGCAAAATAGAAGAAGCGCTAGAAATCGTAAAGTACAATACGGGCAAGGAAACACATCATCCCATCACGTCCATAGCTGTGTTTAAAAAAGACCTAAAAATCAAAAAACTACTACAGACCGGAGAAGCCATGGGCTGTTTCTATGTGGAATCTCCTGCCATGCGTATGCTCATGAAAAAGCTCCATGTTTCTAATTACTTAGAGTTAGTTGCTGCCAGTTCCATCATTCGTCCTGGAGTTTCTTCTTCTGGAATGATGAAAGAATATATTTTACGGCATAAAAATCCAGAAAGGAGAAAAACAGCGCATCCGGTACTATTAGAGCTAATGCCAGAAACCTATGGCGTTATGGTATATCAAGAAGACGTAATCAAAGTCGCCCACCACTTTGCAGGATTGTCACTCAACGAAGCCGACATTTTGAGGAGAGGGATGTCTGGTAAATACCGTTCACGGACTGAATTTCAGCTGATCAAAAAGCAGTTTTTTCAAAATTGCACGGACAAAGGATACACCTTGAATTTAACACAAGAAATATGGAAACAAATCGAAAGTTTTGCTGGTTATGCTTTTTCCAAAGGACACTCCGCCTCTTTTGCTGTAGAAAGTTTTCAAAGTTTGTATCTAAAAGCCTATTACCCCTTAGAATACATGGTCGCCACGATAAATAATGGCGGAGGATATTACCGTACAGAAATATACATTCAAGAGGCGCGTCGTCTTGGAGCCATCGTTGAAGCCCCCGAAATAAACCACAGCTATTGGGAGAGCCGAATCCAAGGAAAAACCATCTACTTAGGATTCCAACTCATCAACGGATTAGAAAAATCAACCGTTGAGAAAATTATAAAATGGCGAGAATTAAATGGTATTTATACAGACTTTAATAGCCTTTTAAACGAATTGCGTCCCAATTTAGAAATGCTTTTGTTACTGATTAGAATCGGTGCATTTCGTCACTTTCACTTTCCCAAAAAAGAATTACTGTGGAAAGCCCATCTCTTCTACAAAAAGGAATACCGTCAAAAACACACAACCTCGCTTTTCTCCTTGGAAACAAAAAACTATACGCTCCCTACCTTGGCTGTCTCTAAATACGAGCAAGCCTTCGAAGAATTAGAACTATTAGGTTTTTCGCTCAGCAGTCCATTCGAATTATTGGCAAATCCAGAGCTGCTTCCCCATATTTCTACTGCCCACTTAGCAGACTATCACGGAAAAACGATACGGTGCTATGGTTACCTCATTAGTGTAAAAAAAACCACCACTACAAGTGGAGATGTAATGTGTTTCGGCTATTTCATGGACCCACAAGGCAATTATTTTGACACGGTACACTTTCCAAATACGCTCTGCCACTATCGTTTTCACGGGATTGGAGTTTATTGCATAACAGGAACCGTAACCGAAGAGTTTGGCTTTTTCAGTATAACCGTATCAAAAATGGAAAAATGCAACTATATGGATGACCCACGGTATAGTTAAAAAGCAAATGAAGCGGTTAATTCTGGAGAATATGTAACTTTGTACCAAACGAAGAAAATGCAAATAGGACGCTATAATACACTCACTGTTCTACGATTTAGAAGTGTTGGGGCTTATTTAGGGGATGAATTGGGTAACGATGTGCTCCTTCCCAATAAATATTTATCTGATGATATAGAGGTAGGAAAAGAGATTGAGGTGTTTGTTTATAAGGACTCAGAACATCGTCCTGTGGCTACAACACTTACTCCAAAAATCACTTTACATACTTTTGCTTATTTGGAAGTCAAATCGGTAGATTCATTTGGGGCTTTCTTAGACTGGGGATTGGAAAAGGATCTTTTTGTGCCTTTTAAAGAGCAGAAAGCCAAAATGAAAGAAGGCGGGAACTATTTAGTGTTTCTATACTTAGACGGACAAACCGACCGACTTGTCGCTACCGCTAAGGTGGAAAAATACATTGAAAAAGAGACTATTGAACTAGAGGAAGGGCAAGAAGTTACTGTACTCATTTGCGATGAAACTGAACTCGGTCGAAAAGTAATTGTCGAAAATAAATACAACGGATTGATTTTCAAAAATAGAATTACCAAGTTCATTCAACCGGGAGACTTCACAACGGCTTACGTCGAAAAAATACGTGAAGACGGTAAAATAGACCTCAGTCTCGATAAGCTTGGTGTAGAGAAATTTGATGAACATACACAGCAGATTTTAGATTATCTTGACAAGAATAATAACCGTATGTTTTTAACGGATAAAAGTGACCCCGATGAGATTCGTATGATGTTAGGCATGAGCAAAAAATCCTTCAAAAAAGCACTTGGGAATCTCTACAAGTTGAAAAAAATCACGCTCCTACCCGATCGTGTAGAGTTGGTTTAGTTCTGCTTTCAGAATTAGGGTAGTTGCGGGTCTCCCCCTACCAAAACAATACTAAAAATTGGATTTTAAAAAATTTAGTTTAATTTCGTACTCATTAATAAATATCATTAATCATGAAGACAAATTACATCGTACTACTTGCGCTAGCCTTTATTGCGCTTACAATTTCAAGTTGTAGAAAAGAAGGTTGCACAGATGAAACTGCAACGAATTATGATCCAAAAGCAAAAAAAGATGATGGATCGTGTGAATTTGAAGATATTTCATTGAAGTTTCCTCAAATTACGCTAAATGGAAACAATCCTCAATCTGTTTTTATTAATGAGGACTATGTTGAATTGGGAGCTACAGCTATAAATCCTGAGGATAACTCTGAGGCAGATGTTGAAATCGATAATGAGGCGGTAAACACAAATGAGGTTGGTACTTATGAGGTAATCTATACGGCTACAAATCAGTATGGAACAACAACAGAAACGAGAGAAGTAAATGTGGTTGTAGGTGCTGGGAATTATGAAGGAACATTTACCACCGACCATAACTGTTCAGGAACTCAATTTCCAATTGCTGGAGAAACGGATATTACCTTAACAGGAGAAAACACGTTAGTGATTGAAAATGCTTTCAATTTGGTAGGGGGACAAATCGACCTTGTTGTAGACGGAAGTAACGTGACTGTTCCAACTCAAGAGCAAGCATTAGCTGGTGGAATTGCAACAGTTACACTAGACGGATCTGGAACAATGAATAGTACTGCAACTTCTTTCGTAATTGATTACAACTACGATAATGCAGCACCATTAATTGGTGGTCAAGGTTCATGTACGGTTACATACACAAGACAATAAAAATCCGCAATGGAGTGGAGTTTTTCACTTCTTAATATATTCAAAATGCCCTGTTAGTACGCTAATGGGGTGTTTTCTTTTTAAAATCTCTCAAAAATAGCCTTATCTAATGCTTCTTTATGATTTTCATGAGCGATATCCCTAAGGGCTTCAGCGCGTTGTTTTAAATTTTTCCCGAATAAATCAGCAACACCGTTTTCGGTCACCACATAATGAACGTGTGCTCTAGTAGTTACCACCCCTGCTCCTTGATTTAAAATCGGAGTGATTTTCGAAACACCTTTTCCTGAAATGGAACTCATCGCTATAATTGGTTTCCCCCCTTCAGACAAAGCAGCTCCACGCATAAAGTCCATTTGACCACCTACACCTGAATATTGATACATACCAATGGAGTCTGCACATATCTGACCAGTCAAATCAATTTCTATGGCACTGTTTACAGCCACTACTTTTGGATTTGAACGGATCACATATCCGTCATTTACATAGCTAGCATTGAGAAAAACAAACTCCGGATTATCATCAACAAAATCGTATAACTCCTTATTTCCGATTGCAAATGCTGTTGCTGTTTTAAAACGATGTTTGTGTTTGAATTTATTTGTCACCACTCCTTTTTTCATTAACTCCACTACTCCATTCGAAAACATTTCTGTGTGTACACCAAGGTTTTTGTGATTATGCAGTTTTTCCAGCACGGCATCAGGAATTGTACCGATTCCCAATTGCAAAGTTGCACCATCCTCCACTAATTCGGCTACGTGACCAGCAATTTTGCGTTCACAATCCCCAATTTTTGAACGATAATCAACTTCTGGAAGAAGTTCCGAACACCTCACAAAATAATCTATATTTTCTACCGCCACTAATCCGTCTCCGTGTGTTCTAGGCATATTTTCGTTGACTTGAGCAATAACAATTTTCGCATATTTGACAGCAGAGCGAGCTACATCAACAGACATCCCCAATGAACAAAAACCGTGTTTATCTGGCGGTGACACATGGATCAAAGCAACGTCCAAGGTTAATTTTTTTCGTTCAAACAACTGGTGAATTTCACTTAAAAAAACAGGGATATAATCACCATTTCCTTTATTGACATTCTTTCGAATGGGGGGTGAAACGAATAAACTATTGAAATAAAAACTGTCTGTATACTGCGGCTGACTAATCTCAATATCCCCAAGCATACTCATCGAAACGATTTCTACTTGCTTCAACTCATGGGCTCTTTTTGCTAATTGACGCAGTAAAAGCAAAGGCGTTGATGCTCCTCCTTGCACAAATACACGTTGTTTCGACTGAATAACAGCCAACGCTTTTTCACAACTCACTTCTTGATACGACATACCTATTAATTTTGCAGTAAACTTCGTTTCGTTCTTTCTAATGCTTCCCGCTTTTTAAACAATTCAGAAGAGCGTTCAGCAGAAGAAGACTCTTTCTCACGAATCGTTTTATTGAGGTCTTCATTATCCTCTCTCAACCGAGTATTCTCTCGAGATAATTTAGTGATACGTTCTTCATTCTTTGCTAAAGACTTCTCATTTTTCTCAAGCTGTCTTCTTGCTTTGGATAACGATTTGTCCAGCTTACTAATTTCTCTATTGATCTGTTTGAGTTCCTCATCATAGTACTTGGTCATTACATTTTTCAAGAAACTATTCACAACTACTTCTAATGAGTCCCATTGTGCTTTATGTTTAGAAAAAGATAAATACTCCTCTTGTTGCATTAAAAACAAATTAAATACAGTTTCCTCTCTGGTGCGTTCAAAAACAGCATATAAAGATATTTCTTTATCGCTAATTTTAGAAAAAACCACCTCTTCCGCATCTCGGTTCCTCCAACCAAATCTACTCAATCGAATACCATAATTTTGAATCAAGTACGATCTCAACTCATTCGATACCATTCTACCTTCGGGAATAGATAAAGTTACCTTTAAACACTCTCTTAAATCTCCGTCTCTTCTCTCTGATGTTTGCTCCACTTGATAAGTCTGTGCAAATGCTGTGACATAAAACATGCAAAGAAATAATATATTTATAGTTTTCATCGTTTTAGATTTATACAACTAATTTAGTGCATCTGTAAGGTTTAAAAGCTATTTGATGGATAAAATTTTACAAAATAAGATTTTAATCACTTTTTATCATAAGCGTAAATTAAAAACACCTTTCCCTTTGATCGATATGTCTATTATTCAGGTTAAAATTGAAGGTGAAGAGATATATATTATTTGTATCTTAGCGAATAAACAGCATTGAAACAATAACTTTTTCGAAAATCGAAAAGGTCATTGGGCTATTTAGAACCTGACTTTAATCAGTGAGAACGTTACAAGCAAGTTTTGAGCAGTAGTTGTAAAAATAAATTTAAAATAAATGAAAATATTACTTACAGGTGTTACTGGTTATATCGGTCAACGGTTATTGCCTGTATTATTAGAGAAAAATCATGAGGTAGTTTGTTGCGTCAGAGATAAAGACAGATTCAACGTAAAAAAATATTCGAGAAATAATCTAACAATAATTGAAGTAGATTTTCTTCACGAAGAAAGTTTGCAAAATATCCCAAAGGATATCGATATAGCCTACTACCTAATACATTCCATGTCAACTGAGAGTGGTGATTTTGGAAACATGGAAGAAATTTGTGCTACCAATTTTAGAAAACGCCTTGAACAAACAAATGCTCAACAGGTAATTTATTTAAGTGGTATAAGTAATACAGAAGAACTATCAAAACATTTATCTTCAAGGAAAAATGTGGAAACTATATTATCCGATTCTTCTTTTGCACTTACCACTTTACGAGCTGGTATTATTGTGGGATCCGGTAGTGCTTCTTTTGAAATTATTCGTGATTTGGTTGAAAAATTACCATTCATGATCGCACCTCGTTGGTTAAACACTAAATGTCAGCCTATTGCTATTCGCAATGCAATAGAATTCCTCAATGGAGTTATAGGTAAAACCGAGACCTACAATCAAAGTTTCGACATTGGTAGTCCTGATATTCTAACCTATAAGGAAATGTTATTACGTTTTGCCAAAATAAGAGGCTTAAAAAGACGTATTGTTATCGTTCCAGTAATGACCCCCAAGATATCATCCTATTGGTTATATTTTGTAACCGCTACATCTTATGCGTTGGCTAAAAACCTAGTAAACAGCATGAAAATCGAAGTTATCTGCACACCTAATTCACTTGCTGAACTACTAAATATTGAATTGATTGACTATGATACTTCTATTCAGCTCGCCTTTGATAAAATAGAGCAAAACCAAGTGCTATCAAGTTGGAAAGATGCCCAGTCCAGTAATTTATTAGACAAGGGTATCTCAAATTATATAGAAGTACCTACAAATGGATGCTTTATTGATATTCGTAAACGCATACTTAAAGACAATGATACAGCACTTGAAAGAATCTGGCGAATTGGTGGTAAAACCGGTTGGTATTATGGAAATTGGTTATGGAAATTAAGAGGATTTATTGATAAAGTTTTTGGTGGAGTAGGTATGAGAAGAGGTCGAAGAAGTAATACAGAGCTTCAAACAGGTGATGCGCTCGATTTTTGGCGCGTTTTATTAGCCAAAAAAGAAGAAAAACGATTATTGTTATTTGCTGAAATGAAATTACCAGGAGAGGCTTGGTTAGAGTTCCGAATCGATGAAAAAAATGTACTTACACAAACTGCTACATTTAGACCTTTAGGATTATTCGGGCGATTATATTGGTACGCTGTACTTCCTTTTCATGGTTTGATTTTCAATGGCATGATTAATAAAATTTCAGCTGCACATGTAAGTAAGAACAGCGATTAAAACCTGCCATTTTAGAGATTAGAACGAGGACTGTTAATCATGCAAGCACTCAGATTCATGGATATGAACTCCCGACTCATTTTCAAGTGCAAAACGAATCATACTTTTTGCGACATCTTTTGCTTCGACGACCGCATATCTTTTTAATTTTCCTACAAATAAAAATGAAAATAAACGCATAAACCACGTTCCCAGCTTTTCGCCCAAACGAAACTCGTCTCTTGCTCCACCCAACATAGAAGGTCTCACAATATGGACAGTTTGAAATCCTTTCTGTATTATTTTTTCTTCCACTTCCCCTTTTACGCGATTGTAAAATATTCTTGCTTTATCATTCGCTCCTACAGCAGAAATAAGGATAAATTGACAAGCTTCATACTGCAAAGCTAACTCTGCAGTATTTACCACGTATTCTTCATCTACTTTTCTGAAATTCGCTTGACTGCCTGCTTTTTTAATGGTCGTTCCCAGACAGCAAAATACATCATCCACAGTATGGGGTAAACTCAAAGAAGATAAGGTGTCAAAATCGTTCACTAAAACGATTAGCTTATCATCATTCAAAAGCAATTCTCTTCGAGAAATTACAACCAACTTATTGTAGGCATCCTCTTTTAATAAAAGTGACACTACTTCTTTTCCTACTAACCCTGTTGCACCAACTATGAGTGCTGTTCGCTTTTCTTGCATAAATTTCAGCCCTTACTTTAAAACATGTATTACATGGAAAACTCTTCGACCTTAACCAAATTCCACGACTGGTTTAACTTCAAAAAATGATAATTGGCAAAAATCCCATTTTCTATTCCCCGAAACCCTAATTTAATCGTGTCTCCCACTTTTGGTGTGTTCAACATAAACCAATGCTGTGTTTCATAACCGTATTCCGACACCCAGTACGACCAATCTTCTTTATTTAAAAGAGTGTCCTCAATCTCGTAATCATCATTCAAGAAAGAATAAACTAGTGGAAACTGAATATGTTTAAACTGAAAAGAGGAGTCCAATTCAAAATACTTGTAAAACACATCAAATTCAGATAGTCCAGATTTACTTTCCTGCTCAACATGAGTTAATTCATAATTCATCAAATTAAAAAAATAACTAGTCGAATACTTATTAAACCTATCGATGTGTATTAATTTAATACGACTTTCATCAGATGAATAATCGTATTCAAAATAATCTTCACCAATCCAAACCATAAACTCTTGTAAATGTATCTTGGGAAAGTCGACCGAAATATCTAATTGTTGGAGGATGCGATTTCTGTAATTCACATCTTGCGTAAATTTGATCATAAAAGCAGCTGGTGACATCGCTTCATCTCTCTCTTCAATTCGTTCTGCGACTTCTACTTCCTTTTCCTTTACATCGGATACCCCTTCTATCCTCTGCACATTATCGAGAGAAGTATTTAGTGTGGGCTCATTTAGTTGCTCCTGATGCGAATCAGCACAAGCATATATAACACTAAAAAAAACTATAACACCCACCTTAAACAGATGCATCCAAGATAATTTCAAAGACATGAGCATTTTAATTTCTATCACAAAGTAGGTAATCAGGAAAATGACTTTAAATCCTCCCTTTCGTAACCAAAGAGCTCCATAAACTTGATTGCTTTTGCTACATGTTCTGGCACATCATCCTCCCAAGTAGTGACATTCGCATTAATTTTTGCCAGGACATCATCTGACAGAATATGCAATAAAGATTCGTCAAAATTATTTAATGCTTCAATTTTATTATTATCCTTCATAAACTGCAATAAACCAATCAAATTTTGGTTAACACGAAATTCATTCAAGGTATACAATTCACCAGTTTCCACATCGCGTGCTGGATAAACATATAATTTTACATTCCTGCCAAAGCCTCTTCCAAAAGCCTCTAAAAGCCCTCCATTCAAATTATCATAATAACGAGGATCAAAAACCACGTGTAAGTTATATATCCCTAAAATAACCCCCATTTTTTTTCCCCTGGTGAAGTTACATAAATAATCCACCATTTTATAATACTTCAAGTAATTCGAAATAATTACTGTATGTCCCAAAGCTCCTAAAAGTTCTGCTCTATCGATAAAGTCTTTATCCGAAATTTTTCCGTCAGCTGTTAAGTCTTTAAGGGTTAACTCAAATACTTCTACAACGCTTTTCTGTTTGACTTCCTCTTCCGTTAAAAATTGCTCTCGTGCTATCGAAAGCATATCAATATGCACCTTTGTCACGGGTCTAAAACGACCTCTAATCAACAATACATTTTTTTTGTAGAGCGCTGTAGCCGGTTGAAGCACCATTCCTGTTTGGTCAAACATGGTTGCTTCGGTCAGTCCTTTTTTCACTAACTTCAACGCAAGAATACGATTGTCGATATGTTCAAAATCAGGACCTTCAATTCTAAGCATATCTATTTCAATTCTTTCTCGCGGCAAACGATGAACAAGAGAAGTTACAAACTCATCCAAATCGCCATCTAACTTAAAATAAGCCGCATGCATTAAATTCACTCCTAAGATACCCAATGCTTCTTGTTGCGCTTTATTGCTATGATCATGCATGTTGACATGTAAAACAATACTATTCGGTTTGGAGTTTGCACGGATTTGAAATTTGAGTCCTACCCAACCTTGTCCTTGATTGGTTTTATGATAATTCAAAGATTCCACCGTATTACTAAACGAGAAGAAGCGCGTATTTTCAGCACGATGAGACAAGTTATCCGTTAAGGTTTCATACTCTTTATCCAACATTTGAATCAATCGTTCCTCACAAACATACCGCTTAGCTTTTCCATAGATAGCATCCGAAACTTGCATATCATAAGCCGAATGACTAAAAGCAATTGTTCCCGAACTTCCTCCTGCTTTAAAAAAATTTGCCGCCACTTCTTGCCCTGCTCCAATCTCTGAAAACGAGCCATATACGTCTGGCGTTAAATTTATTTTTAATGCTTTCTCCTCTGTTGTAAGTCTTCTCTGATCTATCATACACCTATTTTCGCCTTGAAAATTACAGTTTTTTTGGGGATTTTTTACCCGAAAAAGAAAAAAATCTAATAAAATAGAAGTAGCAAGAGAATAAAATAACTACGGATTATAAATGCGTAACATATCTCCGCCATTATAAAATGTCATGTAAGCTCTCAGCCCCCAATTCACATCTCCACCAATAATAGACCCGTCAAAAAGCGAAAATTGAGCTTCTGAACAAGGGTCATTTAAAATTAAAAAATTCTCTTCATCCACCATTAATGGGTCTGGACACGTAGCTTCAGGATCAGCTGGAGAATGACGATCAAACGCAACAAACTCCCCTACACTTCTTCGGTATACGATTACTCCTTTCGAACCTGCTCCCTGAACGTATGCCCATCCTCCAACACCTGTCAACGATTGATAAGTTGGTAAATTCAAATTGATTGAAATATCAAACTGGAAATGAGGCACTGGGTGCAATTCATTTCTGTGACACCCATACATCGAGAGTACCATAACCAACGTAAACACAAGTGTTCTCAGCTTCATAAAATTATAACGTTCAAAACTAAAAAATAGTTTGCTATTTCAAAGAAAAATGTTGTTCCGCCTTTTCCGCTATTTGACCACCGATTGCTAAAGCAGCTGTAGCCGCTGGAGATGGGGCATTAAGCACGTGAATCGAATTACCGTGATACTCAATTCTAAAGTCATCCCGTGTATCTCCATCTTTCCCTAGTAACAACGCCCTAACACCCGAACGACCAGGTTTCAAATCTTCCATTGTCAATGATGGAACCAAGCCTTGCAAGGTTTTCAGGAACAATCGCTTCGAAAATGCCCTGCGGTATTCATTAATACCAAATGACATATTGTTAAAAAACAATTTCCATGTTCCACCATAAGTTAGCGCATCGTATGAATCTTTAAAACTAAAATCTGTTTTACCGTAGCCCTCCCTCTTAAAAGTAAATACCGCATTTGGCCCACATTCAATTTCTCCATTGGTCATCCGAGTAAAATGTACGCCCAAAAATGGGAAATCAGGGTTTGGTACGGGATAGATAAGATTCTTAACTTTATATTTTGCTTGATCCGTCAATTCATAGTAATCGCCACGAAAACCAACTACTTGTTCTTTTAAATTAACACCATCTTTTCGAGCTAAACGATCGGCTTGTAAACCTGCACAGAAAACTAAATGTTTCGCTTGATATTTATTTTTATCAGTAATTAATATGTTTTTATCGCTTCCCTTTTCAATTGCAATCACCTCTTCTCCTAACACTGTTTTTGAGTTTGACTGGCAACCTAACGCATTCGCAATCATTTTTTCAGTCGCAGCACGATAATCAATAATTCCGGTACACGGAACCCATATACCTGCTACTCCCTCAACATGAGGCTCATGCTCTTTTATTTGATTAGCAGAAATCTTTTCGATTCCTTCAATGTTGTTCTCTAGTCCAGTATTAAAAATCTTATCCAAATAAGGCAGTTCTTCTTTTTTGGTAGCTACAACTACTTTTCCACACACATCATGAGGCACTTTATTTTCTTTTGCAAAAGCCACTAATTCATGCCTACCCTCAACACAATTTTTCGCTTTTAAAGAGCCTGGTGTATAATACAAACCAGAGTGGATTACTCCTGAATTATTTCCAGTTTGATGATTAGCAAATCGGTTTTCTTTTTCAACTAACAAAATGGATAAATGTGGGTTTCTTGTTTGCAGTTTGTAAAGCGTTGCCGCTCCTACTATTCCACCTCCAACAATAGCTATGTCATATACTTTTTCCAAAACAGTCAATTTTAAAAGGCAAATTTAGGTAAAAGGAAATGAAACCTGCTATAAAACCTAAATATTGTAATCCAACACCCCTTAGTGAAACGAAATTTTACTCAATGACTTCAAACAGCTCTAAAGCTTTAGACCGGGTATAGGCGTTAAAATGCCACCATTCCGTTTCCAACACCCAAAAACCGCCTTTACGCATTACTGCTCGTAACAATCTCCGATTATCTACTTGATGCTGACTCAATACACCTAGACTCAAAAAAGAATCCTCGTATTTCGGATATGCAATTTTGCGAATATCATCAAAACCAGCCCCCATATCTAGTAAGGTATCAGATTTTAAATCGAAAATACTTACATCAACAGCAGCTCCAAGATTGTGTAAACTTCTGTTCTTTGGATTACTAACAAACTTAACGCGCTCTTTCACAGGAATAGAATCCAAAGCGTCCCACATTAATTGTTGAACAGATACAGGACGAACAGCATCAAAAATAATTAACCGTAACATGCTATCTTTTTCCTTAAGCGCTGCATTTGATTTGGCTAACCTGAGCGCTACATCTGTTTGTAAGTAGGCCTTCTTCAAACATTCGTATAACTTGAATCCCATAAAATTATCCGAAGAGTTATACTTCAAGTCTACAAGAATTGTCGTATCAATTTCTTGCACATCGACTAATCCAGCTCTAATAATGATTTGCTCCAAAGGGTCTTCACAA
>SKHH01000246.1 GCA_007117055.1 Lishizhenia sp.
AGTAAGTGAAGATTTCTTCAAGCTGTTCTTTCTTTTCATCATACGTCCTGTTTTTGATAGCTTCATAGCTAGAATAAGAAACTAAATCTACGTCTACGTTAGGTAAAATGTCTTTTGCAATGCAGGTTTGTCCATCTATTCCCTTAAGAACCAAGTTTACTTCGATGTAATGAAAAACGAAAACGTTATCGTGTTCAACTGATTTTTTAGCATCATCTACCGCTCTTTGACGAATTTGAAACCACTTAGTCATATTGTCTACATGTTCTTGTGGTGGATTTATTTTGCGGTTGTAATTTGGGTGAAGAAGCCAATCTCCCTCCCAATTACCAATCATAAAGGTTTTGCCTGAATTATTGTATTCTTTAAGTAGATAGCTAACTAACTCATACATTTCGTTGTATAGTTTTTTTTCTTCACTTTTGTTAATTCCTTGCTTCCACTTTACTCCTGTATGTGTATGAACCCACATTTGGATGTATTTAAAATCCATGTCCATCACCTTTTTGTAATCATCAGTTGCTTTTAGCATATCCAAGGTGGTGTTGTATGAACCTTTTTTTAAGTCATAACTATTAAGTGCATTTTTACCTAAGGAAATTTTAAGCACATTGGAACCCATCGAACGAATGTGCTTCGATTGTTCCATTAATTTAGATTCTTCACTGAACTGATATTTCCCTCCTATTCCTTGCGTACCCAATACAAAGTTGAAATCTTCAACAGGAAAAACTTCGTCATAGGTTACAGTTTGTGCGTTTATAAACGTTTGAAAAAATAAAGCGACGATTAAAAAATATCTCATTGTATTAAGGGTTTAAGGATTTAAAATTAACTGCATTTTCCCTAAATTCATCAAAAGAGGGAACAGTATTATTAGTTTTTACGTATTTTTTTACGTAATCTCTTGCTTCTTTATAAAATAAATTATGCGTGTGCCAAATAGGACGCTTATGACCTTTGTCGTCTATCAACCAATAACCAACATGCTCTCCTGAATCTTCTTTAATTTCATTATTATATAACTCCCAATAAAGTATAAACGGAGTTCCCCACTCTAAGGATGCTTTTATCGTCCAAATAGAACGTAGATTTTGGGTCTCGTCATCATAAATTTGACTTGGATTACCATATTCACCTATCCAAACTCTTTTTCCTTCAGGTAGATTGTCTTTAGCAGAAAGGTGGGATTCTAGGTAGTCTAAGGCTTCTTTCAGCTTGCTATTTAGAATCTCTTCTTGTTTAAATGGGTTGGTGGCATCATACGAAGAATAAGAAACATAGTCAGGATTTACCAAGTTTACGATGCTATTAGCAACAACTTTCACCTCTGGATTTTCCATGGCAATTCTTACTTGGTTTACTTCGATGTAGTGATATACTTCTACATTTTTGTGTTTTGTATCGCGTTTTGCATCATCAATGGCTTTTTGGCGGACATTTGCCCAAGCGATCATTCCTTCTAAAGTTTTTTCATCTGCAGGATTATTTTTATTGTAATCTGGTCTTAAATGCCAATCTCCTTCCCAATTGCCAAGGTAAAAAACTTTGTCTGAATCGTTATAGTTGGTAAGCAAATGAACAGTGAATTCATATAATTCGTCGTACAATGCATCTCTGTAAGAATCAGGATAACCTCCTATAAATTTAATTTGGGCAGTGTCGTCTTTTTGGTCGGGTGGTTCAGGTGTATACTGAGTAAAACCGTATACCCAAATATGGTAAAATTTGAAATCCATATCCAAAACATGCTTCATTGATGGCTCTAAAGTGGCTAATTTAGTAAGTGAATTGATGTTTTCGTTGTGGGGTAAACCGTAGTTTTCTGTAGAATAGCGTGGATGCATCGAAAATTTAAGCAAATTTGAACCCATTCCCATGATTTCGTTGGCTGTTTCAACCAACATGGTTTCATCGGTGAACTTGTACTTCGAACCTACCGTCTGCGTTCCTACTGCATAATTGAAAGAAGCAATGCTTTGTTCTACATCTACCTTGTCGCGGTTTTCGGTAAATGATGTAATAATTACATAAGCCAATACTCCAACAAAAATGGAAGCTCCCGCAATGTAATATTTTTTTGAACTCTTCATATCTTTAATTTAAAATGCTGCTTTCAACTTTTGAAATTAGCGTCTTGTTTTAGTTTATTTTGCATCGATTAATTCGATATGCAGACTTACTGTTTGTGGTAAAATAAATTTTAACATTCTAGCATTCATAGCACATCGAATTCCCATGCAATTAATAAAATGCATGATGTAAATGGGTTTGTAAACAATTCAACTAGGTTTAAAAAGTAGTCAATAGCAAAAATTGGCAATTTTCACATGCATGGAAAAGTCCCCCGTAGATGAGGATGTGTTAAATTTTGATTACAACTTCTACCAAAGCACCAAGTCTTAATGACTGTCTAAAAATTCTTTTGGAGTTTGTCCGTAATGTTTTTTGAAAAGTGTACTGAAATATTTCGGGTCGTTAAATCCTGATTCGTAAGCAATGTCCGAAATTCTGGAGTGTTTTTTTTGCTTCAACAACTCTTCAGCTTTAGACAATTTAATCTTGATAATCAAATCTGAAGGAGACATTTGAATTAATCCCTTCAACTTTCTGAACAAATTTGACCTGCTTAAACCCATTTTTTCACATAAATCATCAATCGAAAAATCGTTAGAAGTAAGGTTATCTTTGATTAATTGAATTAAATCTGAAAGAAAAACTTCGTCTTGACTTAATTTTTTCTCTACTTTTTTATCTTGAAGCAAATGGCTTACATTTTCTCGGGATTTTATAAGGTTTTTGATGGTTACCTTTAAAATTTCTGTATTGAAGGGTTTTTCTACATATGCGTCTGCACCGGTTTTCAAGCCTCTAATGCGGTCTTCTATATCGCTTAGTGCAGAAAGAATTATTATTGGGATGTGGCTTGTTTTGAAGTTTGTTTTTAATAAATCGCAGAGTTCGGTACCATTCATTTCTGGCATCATTACATCGGTAATAATCAAATCTGGATTTTTGGAAAGCGCAACCAACAGTCCTTCTTTTCCGTTTTCTGCTTCTAAGATTGTATAGGAGCTTTCCAACTCTGATCTAATAGCTTTTCGAAGCTCTTTATTGTCTTCAACCAAAAGAATGACTTTGCTTTCTTTGATTAAGTTTTCAACATCATTTTCATTAGCTGCGCTGTTGGCTTCATCTTGCCTTATTAGCTCTTCTTCTTTGAAATGCTGCGATCCGTTAGGAAGTACAATGGTAAACTTGGAACCAATATTTTCTTTACTTTCAAGAAGAATTTTACCCCTGTGTAATTCAACTATTTTCTTAGAAAGCATCAAACCAATTCCTGTTCCTGGAATTCCTTTATTAGAAACATTTGTTCCACGCGTAAATCGTTTGAAAATTAAATCGTGTTGCCTTTCTGGGATTCCAATGCCATTGTCTTTAAATTCTACGTAAAGGTGATCTTTTTCGACAAAGGCTTTAATGTTAATTTGGCCACCTTCTTCGCTGTATTTTATGGCATTTGATATCATGTTATAAAAAATGCGTTTCATTTTTACAGCATCAAACCAAACAGGAAGGTTTTTTACATCCAATTCTATGTCAATAGATTTTTGTTGAAGAATTGGTGTAAAATCTTGAATGATTCCTTCCAAACAGTCTTTTAAATTTACCCTGCTCACTTGAAGTTTAAGCTGATTTCTGTCGATTTTTTGAAAGTCTAGAAGTTGTGAAACGTATTCATTTAAATTTTCTGTATTTCGTTGAATTAATTTCAAAGATTTTCGGGGGTCTTCTTGCGTAGGTAGTTGTTTTACAAGAAGTTGAATTAGCGATACGGGGGTTCTAATATCGTGAGCTACATCAATAAAAAACTTAATTCTATCGTCATTGGTTCGTTTGCTGTGGTATTGTTTGTAGAGTTCGTAAATCAAATAGCCTATTAAAAAAAGTAAGAGTGCATACACACTGAAAGCTAAATTAGACTTCCAAAAAGGTTTCTTCACTGTAATAAGAAGTGATTTTTCAAAAGCGCTCTGTTCGCCATCGGGATTAAAAGCCTTTGCTTGTAGTGTATAGTTTCCGGGGCTTAAATTTGAATACGTGATTTTAGAATTTCCATAAACGCTCTTCCAATCCTCATCTACACCTTCTAATTTATATTGAAATTTGTTGCGCTTGGAGCCATGAAACTTGATGACTTCAAAATTGAAGGAAATAGAGTTTTGATCATATTGTAAGGCTACATTTTCTATAAAATTAATGTTTTTTGGTAAAGTTAAGCTGTCGGGTTGTTTGCCGTTAATTTCAAAATTTGAAATAAAAATATCACCCAAAGAATGGTCTTTTTCTATGTCCAAGGGCTGAAAAATAACTCC
>SKHH01000011.1 GCA_007117055.1 Lishizhenia sp.
CCAGCTGAGCTAACGGTCCAAAACAAACATGGGTTGAGAGAGATTCGAACTCCCAGTGTATCTTACGTCACGCTTTTACAGAACGCTTGCTTCACCAATTTGCATACCAACCCGAAACAAAAGGGGGCCTCTCACCCCCTTCGGCCATAATCGGTGGCTACCGTATCTTTGGGAATAGTATTTATTCCCCCTTCCCTTTTGTATATTTAAAACATACAACTGATCTAAAGGGCAAGATAAGCCCGGATTACTAGTCGGGGCACCGTCCTGTATTATTTTAAAAGAAACAGGAAACTCTTCCAGGGTTGGTATCGCTAAATCCCCCAAAGCGCCTTTATATAACGAATTAAAGGTATCGGGTAGTTTTATCAAAAAACTCCAAAAGGGAAGTTTTTAAAGATAACTTCCAACTTACTCTTTAATTATACAAAATAATTAAAAAGTTGTCAAGTTTCTTTCTTTAATTACCTGAACTCAGAGATTAAAAAAAGAATAAGTAAGCGAGCCTGTTATCTATTCCTAAGATTTATATTCATTCCAATAAATAAAATTTTATAGAGAATAAAAATTATTCTCCGTCTTTACGACAAAGTTTGGAATGAAATTAGAATTTCTAACTTCTCTTAACTTACTCTATTATTATAACTTTTTTTTAAAAAGTTGTCAAATTCTGCTTCACATTAATCTTTTCTACATTAATCTCTTGAAAGGGAATACCTTCATTTAATGGAATAGTATATAAAAGAATTTCTGGATATTTTCCACCCCTATACTCATTATATTCCTTACAACTTTTTATGGCTTTTTCTCGATCATCAAAAATACCATAAAAATCGCACCCCAATTCTTCTGAACCATATCTGAGAATTTCTACTTTATAAATATTTTTCATAGTAATCTACCTTATTTTTTCACCATACCCTTTATGAAATGGCAGGGCAGGGATTCGAACCCCGAGCATCGGCTTATGAGACCGATATGTTTCCATTACAACACCCTGCAACGTTACTTCATTTTAACTTTTTTTAAAAAACTAGTCAAGTCTATAAATAGTCCAATCTTTAACTTTACCTTTCTTTTTCAAAGTGAACATTTCTTCTTTAGCTTCTATGTCTAAAGAAAAAACAAGATTGTAATAAAACTGTTCTAATTTTTTTTCAGCTTCTTTTTTATTTTCAGCGGTAACTTCAAATGAGTTAATCCAAACTTCAGGGACGCTGATAATAAACTTCTTCATATTTCCCCCTTTTATTTAAAATCATAAAATTCATAAGGATATACTCTTTTCATTTCCCTTTTCATCATTTCATAAACAGAATAATTAAACTCTTCATGTTCACAAAACATCGAAAATATATTTAATATAATTTCAAAATATGGGAAATCTCCAGTTCCAAGATTATTATATATAACTTCTTCAATTTGAAAACTACAAGTTAAAGCATCGCTGATAGATCTTTCAATGTCTGTATAATAATGACTATAAATCATATCCCCTAAAACTTTTTTGAATATATCATGAATCATATCATTAGTAATTATAGTTCTAAGGGTTTTTATTTCGCGTTCAGCAATACTACAAAAAAAATCAGCTCTTTCCATTGGTAATTCGTAATACGCTCCATCAAGACAAACGAAAAAATCTGTATCTACCTCTTTTATTACTTTTTTTGTTTCTATCATAATCTAACCCCTTCGTACATTGTTGAGTTATTCATTAATTTACTCCATCTCAATTATCGCCCTCACAATATTTATATATTTTTTATACTGCTGTCCATACTCAGTATCACCGTGTACCTCTTTTACCTTGCTTTCAAACTTGTCAATAGTTCCAACATAACATCCACAAACAACCTGGTTTTTACTATCTGTCCAGTATGTAGTTGTTTGTTTACTTCTGCTGCCGATTTTATTCCCTGTGTATCGTTTTGGATTTGATTCAAAACCTGAGCAGTTTGAGCAGCCTGAGCAGCGTAAGCAGCCTGAGCAGCGTGAGCAGCGTAAGCAGCCTGAGCAGGCTGAGCAGTCTGGGCAGTGTGAACAGTCTGAGCAGTTTGAACAGCCTGAGCAGTATGAGCAGTTTGAGCAGTCTGAGCAGTCTGAGCAGTTTGAGCAGTCTAAGCAGTCTGAGCAGTCTAAGCAGTCTGAGCAGCCTGAGCAGTTTGAACAGTCAACACAATCGTAACAGTGTTTCATTGTATTTGATTTATTTTGCGCCTCATCCTCTGTATGTAGATTACAATTCCAACGATTACGATTTTCATCAACCCAAAATCCATTTAATTTTTCCACAACCAACCTCCTTAACCCCTTTCCTATATTATAAAACAATTCTGATTTTCAGTCAAAAAAATCAGGAAAATAATTATTAGAATTAAAGTTTCATTTTAATAAAAACCTTATTGTTTCCTACTTACTTTATTATAAATTTTTTAAAAATTTTAGTCAATTCCTGTCTTTGATTGTTTCCCATTTTCAATATTCACCTTGCTTTATACACCAAAAAAATTTTGGTATATGAAAGGACTTTAATAAACGAAGCTTGGGAAACTGTAAATTGTATTCTTTAATATAGTTCTCATTACAATCAAGAATGTATTACAATATAATCTTAATAGAACTGTATATTGTAATACAGTTCGCACGGCAAGCAGACTGTATTACAATATACAGTCTTAAAACAGCAAAAAAAAAGGACTACCCGAAGGTAGTCCTTTAAACGATATTACAGTTTAAACTGCAATATCCTCTGCATCTGTATTTGTATTTTCATCTACAGATACGATTCGGTCGAACCGAACATAACGAGTAGTTTCACCGTTTTTTGAGTTTTCGGCGAAAACTTCGGCCTCGACGGTTACAGACTTTTCACTTACTCGAATAACTGTACCAGTGTAGCTCTTGTTGTCTCGACCATACAAGAAAACAACGGAATCACCTTCTGACACCTTGCCACGCATTTCGTCAGCAATTTTTTGGCGTTCAGCAGTACGATTTTCTTTTTCAGCTTCTCGCACAGCTTTCTTCTGAACCTTGATAGCCTCGGCCAGTTCGTTCAGTTCGTCGATTGTGAAATTTGTCAAATCCATCATAAAAACCCCCTTGGTTTTTCTTGCCGTCAATACTATCTTGTATTGACTTCTTGATTATACAATGACAAGTTTAACTTGTCAAGACCCTGTTTTTTTGTAGGGTGGAAAACATAATGTTTTCCAACCATACGTTTATATTCTAACAGGTTTTTAAAAACCTGTCAAACAATAACCTTGATTACATTTTGAAAAAGAATAACACCTTTTTCAATTTCACCATTGAACATTATATCACAAGTTAAAGAATAATCATTTACTTGTAATACTTTAGCACAAGTTACAACCCCCTTACGTTTTACCATAAGAACATCGTTTTTTTTATATGGGCATCCATTCTTAAAAAAGACTTTCATTGAACCACATCGAACACCCTTTGAAAATCCAGTATTACGAATTATATCCGTAGGTTTTCTGTATCTAACCATCTCCATTGGACACCCCCTAATTATGACAGAATTTTTAAAAACTGTCAAGTTTTTTTTGTGAAGTTTAAAAACATATTTAATGTTACATAACCTCACCTTTACATTATGACAGAATTTTTAAAAACTGTCAAGTGTAAATTGAAACAACATAAAAAAACTTTTTTTATTTTTTTTGTTTTCCGTTGTCCCGAATACCCTTTCATTATAACGTTTTTTCTAAAACCTGTCAAGTCCAGAAGTGTAGTCACATTTATAATGACAAATACACGCGCGAATATCATTTTTCAAAAAAGAAGTCAAACTATATTCTATAATACAACCTACCTACGTTTTTTTAATTATATTGGAGATTTTTTAGAAAAAACGCTGTTATAATCTCCAATTTTTTGAAAAAGAGGGTAATTGCTTATACAGAACAAATACCCCCCTAAAATACCCTATATACCAAAGCATTTTAATATTAAAATTCCAATACCCTCTAAGATGTATTTTTTAAAATTTTTAAAAAACAGACATTTTAGACATTTTTTTTAAAAAACGATGTAAAGGTAATTTTATGAATAATGTATTAGAAACCATATTAGGTTTAATAAATTTTTTCCAAATCTTTGGATTATTGCAAATGACTTTTTCTTTCTTAAATATTGTTTTAGGGTTTATTGTTTTAATTGGTATTAGAACCAATAGAATTGTTTTTTCTTCTGAAGTTCCAGTTTTTAGAATATTATCTGTTATAATAATTACAATGTTTTGGTTAAGTGAAGTGTTTCATATTCAAGGATTTATGTTATGGTATAATCAAATGCCTCCAGAATACTTTTTAGAAATAACAAACTTCAACGAACTTTTTAGTGAAAA
>SKHH01000068.1 GCA_007117055.1 Lishizhenia sp.
GAGGAGTTTGAGGGGTAAGTAAATTCCTTTTGGTCAAATAGCTTTTGTTCACTCTACTTCCCTGATATTATAAGCTTTGTCATTTATGGATAAAGTTATTGTTATTGTTAACAAAAATATCGTTCAATGAAAAGTCAAAAGCATATCTTTGTGCTTTAATTTTAAAAACTACATCATGAGCGCATTTTCAAAGAGACACATTGGACCATCCGAAGAGGAAAAATTGGCGATGTTGAATGCTATTGGCGAGCCTTCAATCAATGATTTGGTTGCGAAAACGATTCCGCCAGCTATTCGTTTGACTCGAGAGTTGGAGGTCAATGAAGCGTTGACAGAAAAACAGTACCTTGATCATATTCAAGAGGTAGCCGCAAAAAACAAAGTGTTTAAGTCCTACATCGGCATGGGATATAGTGAAACAAATGTTCCTCCGGTGATTCAACGAAATGTATTGGAAAATCCGGGTTGGTATACGGCATACACCCCTTATCAAGCGGAAATTTCGCAAGGTCGTTTAGAAGCGCTGTTGAATTTTCAAACCATGACCATGGATCTAACAGGCATGGAAATCGCAAATGCTTCTTTGTTAGATGAAGCTACAGCTGCTGCTGAGGCTATGATTATGTTTTTCAATGCGCGTAGTAGAAAAGATGTAAAAGCGAATAAAAATAAATTTTTTGTTTCTGAATTTTGCTACCCACAAACGATTGATGTGGTAGAAGGAAGAGCTAAAAACTTGGGAATCGAACTTGTTTTTGGTAATCCAGAAGTTTTTGAACCTGCTGATGATAACTTTTTTGGAGCGTTGATTCAATATCCAGATACCTATGGTCGAATTAAAAATATCGCTGCGTTTATAGCTCGAATGAAGGCTAAAGAGGTGAGGGTAGCCGTAGCCGCTGATATTATGTCACTTGTTTTGTTAGAAGCGCCAGGAAAAATTGGTGCGGATGTGGTATGTGGTTCTACCCAGCGTTTTGGTGTTCCTATGGGATATGGAGGTCCTCATGCAGCATACTTTGCTACTAGAGAGGAATTCAAACGATACATTCCAGGAAGAATCATTGGTGTTTCGAAAGATGCAGATAATGATATAGCTTACCGAATGGCTTTACAAACACGTGAACAGCATATTAAAAGAGATAAAGCAACATCAAATATTTGTACCGCTCAAGCATTGTTGGCGGTAATGGCAGGTATGTACGCGGTTTACCATGGTCCAAAAGGATTAAAGGAAATCGCTCAAACCATTCACAACCAAGCTGTAACTGTTCACAAAGCGATTGAAGAGGTAGGTTACAACGTTTTACACAACACGTATTTTGATACTTTGTATGTTCAGGCACCTGAAGGAGTGTCTTGTTCTGATATTTCAGCTATTGCAACGGATCATAAAATAAACCTTCGTTATGTAGATGATAAAACTTTCTGCATAAGCATCGGAGAACGCACCAATAGAAAGGAGGTAGTAGAATTGATTGAAGTGTTAGCGAAAGTAAATGCTAAAACCATCGAAGAAATTGACTTTTTGATAGAGGATATTGATAGCAACTTTACGCGTAAAGATGAAATGTTAACGCATGAGGTGTTTAATCGTTATCATTCAGAATCTAAAATGATGCGTTACCTTAAAAAGTTAGAGAATAAAGATTTATCATTGGTTCACTCTATGATTCCATTGGGTTCTTGTACCATGAAATTAAACGCTGCAGCTCAATTGATGCCTATCACTTGGAGTGAATTTGCTAATATGCACCCTTACGCACCGACATGGCAAGCGGAAGGATATTTTCAAGTATTTAGAGAGTTGGAAAAAGATTTGTGCGAAATCACTGGCTTTGATGCTGTATCCTTACAGCCTAACTCGGGAGCACAAGGTGAGTATGCCGGTTTAATGGTAATCAAAGCTTATCATGAAGAGAACGGAGAACCAAATAGAAATATTTGTATTATTCCTTCTTCTGCACATGGAACAAATCCTGCTTCTGCTGTAATGGCAGGTTTTAAAGTGGTGGTGACCAAATGTGACGAAAACGGAAACATCGATGTAGATGATTTGAGAGCAAAGGCAGAGGAACACAAAGAGAATTTGGGTGCATTGATGGTAACTTATCCATCTACACATGGTGTTTTTGAAGCACGCATTCAGGAAATTACAGCGATTATCCACGAAAGAGGAGGTCAAGTATACATGGATGGCGCAAATATGAACGCACAAGTAGGACTTACAAATCCTGGGAATATCGGAGCGGATGTTTGTCACTTGAATTTACACAAAACATTTGCAATACCTCATGGTGGTGGTGGACCTGGAATGGGTCCAATTGGAGTTCGAGCTCACTTAGCTCCATTTTTACCAGGGAGTAAATTGGTTTCAGAAGCAGGCGGTGAAAAATCAATTCATAGTATTTCTGCTGCACCTTACGGTAGTTCTTTGATCTTATTGATTTCTTATGCATATATTAAATTGTTAGGTGCAAAAGGGTTGAGAGAATCGACAGAAGCTGCTATTTTAAATGCGAATTACATAAAAGCGAGATTACATGGAACGTATGATATTCTCTACACGGGAGAGAATGGTACAGTTGCCCATGAAATGATCTTAGATTGTAGAGATTTTAAAAAGAATGCCGATGTAGAGGTAGCAGATATTGCTAAGCGATTAATTGATTATGGTTTTCATGCTCCAACGGTTTCTTTCCCAGTGGCAGGAACACTAATGATTGAGCCAACTGAATCTGAAGATAAAGAAGAATTAGATCGTTTTTGTGATGCTATGATTCAAATTCGTAAAGAAATCAAGGAAATCGAAAATGGTCATGCAGACCGTCAAAATAATTTATTGAAAAATGCACCGCATACGGCGAATTGTATCATCAATAAGGATTGGAATTATACGTATTCTCCGCAAGAAGCTGCTTATCCGCTGGATTATGTTAGAGATAACAAATTCTGGGTGTCAGTAAGAAGAGTAGATAATGCTTTTGGGGATAGAAATCTAATTTGTTCTTGTCCTTCGATTGATTCTTACGAAGAAGAAGGCAATTTGGTGTAACTTTTTAAAGTTATTTATTATAACAGTATTATAGGAGGGAGTTCATTTTTGATCTTCCTCTTTTTTATTCAAAGTATTTAAAAAATGCATTTTTATTCATACGTGAAAGAGGAACTTCTGAGTTGTCTTTCATGATAATCCATCCTTCATTTGCTTTGTCGTAGCGCTCAAAATTATCCATATTTATTATGTGAGAACGATGACACCTTAAAAATTGTGGTTCTTTTAAAATCTTACTAAATTCTTTAATAGTGCGTGATGTAACGATTTTTCTACCATCTGTTAAATAGAAAGTCGTATAATTTTTATCAGATTCGCAGCGAATTATATCTCCAAGTGGAACCAAATACATGGACTCTTGCGTTTTTAGAACAACTTTGTGAGGATAAACAGAAGAAACATTTTCCCGTAAAGAATTAAATTGAGCGCTAATATCAGTTTGATTTTTTATTAATTCGATAGCCTTTTCGATAGCTGATCTTAATTCTTCAATATCAACGGGTTTTAGAATATAATCTAAAGCAGATGACTTAATCGCTTGAATCGCAAACTCTTCATGTGCAGTGATGAAAATGACTTTTATGTTTTTGTCATCAATAAGGTCTAATAAATCAAACCCATTTCCATCTGGCATTTGAATGTCTAAGAGAAGAATATCAGGTTTGTTTTCTTGCACACATCTTAATCCAGTTAACACATTATTGGCCCTACTAAACAACTCAATTTCATATGGTAGATCTAAAAAAGTAATCATGTTCGCTATGAGTTGCCGCGTTTTGTTTTCGTCATCAATAACAGCTATTTTGATTTTTTCCATAGTGTGCTTACTGTTCATTAATATATTCAAAAGGTATTGTTAAAGTAACACGTGTCCCTTTTGATCCTAAACTAGATAAATCCTCTATTGTTAACCTACCTTGGGTATTCATTTTTTTATTGATCAAGGCTATTCTTTCTTTCGTGATAGTAATTGCCATACTTTTATGGTTTTTGTGTTTTTTGGACAGTGCATTAGAAATACCAATACCGTTATCCTCAATCGTAAATGTAATTAAATTTTGTTGAAGAACATAACGTATAGTGATTTTTCCGTTGGCTTCGTTTTGTAATTGTCCGTGTTCTATTGCATTTTCTAAAAACGGTTGCATCATCATGGGAGGAACTGCAATGCTGTTTTTGGAGATGGTGCTATCCGAAATAATTTCGTATTGAAATCGTTCTTCAAACCGCATTTGCTGAACCTCCAAGTAGCGTTTAATAATTTCAAGTTCTACTTTTAAGGGGATAAAATCTTTCGA
>SKHH01000273.1 GCA_007117055.1 Lishizhenia sp.
CCAACACACTTAGGAGGAGTCAATGGTGGCCTTCGTCCTATGGAGATGTTGTTGTCTTCTATAGCTTCATGTAGTGCTTTTGATGTAGTACATATCTTGAAAAAACAGCGTCAGGAATTTACCGCCTTTTATGTGGAAGTGGAAGGGATAAGAGAGAAAGTGGAACAAACAACTCCGTTTAAGGAAATTCATATGGTTTTTAATTTTTCTGGAGATTTAAATCTAAAAAAAGTTGAACGAGCCGTTGAACTTTCTGTGGAGAAATATTGTTCTGTAAAAGCTTCATTGCATCCGTCAATTCATGTTTCGTATGAAGTTAAAATTAATTTATGAAAGATTATACAACTTATTTCTTTACTATTCATAATGAGACAGAAAAATGTGTTTCGCTCACCCGAGTTGGCTCATGGTTAAATCAACTTTTTAAATTACTTTTTCCGGTTGATTTAGATGTACAGTTTGATTCAGAGGACGCCTTTAAACGGCATATAGAAAAATTGCAAACCGAATTGAATTCAATAGTGGAATGCAATGCAACCATTTCTTGCGAAGAAGTCACCGAACGTTTTTTTGAGCAATTACCAGTTATACGAGAAGTATTAAATACAGATGTACAGGCGATTTACAATGGGGATCCAGCCGCACAAAGCGAAGCGGAAGTGGTAAGGTGTTATCCGGGTATTTTTGCTATCTCTGCTTATCGAATTGCTCATGCACTAGTTCAGCTTGGTGTTAAAATAGTTCCTAGAATGATTACGGAATACGCACACAGTAAAACAGGAATAGATATTCATCCTGAGGCAAAAATTAAACCTTACTTCTTTATTGACCACGGAACTGGTGTGGTAATTGGAGCAACCTCTGAAATTGGTGAAAATGTTAAAATATATCAGGGTGTTACATTAGGTGGGTTGAGTGTAAGAAAAGCAGATGCCGATGTAAAACGACACCCAACAATAGAGGATAATGTTGTGATTTATGCAGGCGCAACCATACTAGGAGGAAAAACCGTAATTGGTGAGAATTCTATTATTGGTGGAAATACGTTTATTACCAAAAGCATTGCTCCTAATTCTAAAATTTATCATTCTCCAACCAATTCTAAAAATAAGTAAATGAGATTAATTGATACGATAGGAAATACTCCGCTAGTTGAACTACCGAATAGTGTTGCGAGTAGTAAGGTGAAAATTTTTGCCAAGTTGGAGGGAAATAATCCTGCTGGAAGCGTAAAGGACCGTCCAGCATTTAACATGTTGAAAGAAGCATTACGACGGGGAGACGTAAACAAAGGCGATACAATTATTGAGTCAACAAGCGGTAATACAGGAATTGCGTTGGCGATGAGTGCAAGGCTACTAGGTTTAAAAATGATATTGGTTATGCCAGATAACTCCACGGAAGAGCGAAAAAAAACAATGCGTGCTTACGGAGCGGATTTAATGCTCACACCTGCAGATAAAACAATTGAATATTCGAGAGTTTTTGCACAAAATTTGGCAGAAGAAAAAGGATATTTATTATTAAATCAATTTGATAATCCAGATAATTGGAAAGCACATTATCAAAGTACTGGCCCCGAAATTTGGAAGGATACAAATGGAGAGGTGACGCACTTCGTTTCGGCAATGGGCACAACAGGGACCATTATGGGAGTATCTACGTTTTTAAAAGAACAAAATGAAAATGTTCAAATAATTGGAGCTCAACCTTCCGAAGGATCAAGTATTCCAGGGATTAGAAGGTGGAGCCCAGAATTACTTCCAGCTATTTTTGACCCTAAAAAGGTTGACGAGCTTAGAAATATTTCTGAGATAGAGGCTAAAGAAGGGGCGCGAAATCTTGCTTTGAATGAAGGGGTTTTTACAGGAGTCAGCGGCGGAGGTGCTTATGCAATTGCATTGCAGTTGGCAAAAGAATTAGAAGAAGGTGTTATTGTGTTTATAGCTTGTGATAGAGGAGATCGCTATTTATCGATGGATTTGTTTTAAAAAGGATAGTTTACATGGTGGTTTAACCTATCTTGTGATGGAATAATTCCATCAATTCATTATTTTTGAACCAAATTTGATATTAAAATATTATGAGTACGACAGACGCTATTAATCAAGGAAATGTTTCATACGAAATTAACGAAGCAGGTATTGCAAGAATTACTTTTGGTCATCCTTTGAGTAATTCTTTACCGAGTAAATTATTAAAGAAATTAGCTGATACAATTACTGAGCTTGGTGAAAATGACAAGGCAAAAGTGATAATTCTTCAATCGGAAGGTGAAAGAGCTTTTTGCGCAGGAGCTAGTTTTGACGAACTTATTTCGATTAAGGATTTGGATACAGGTAAAAAATTCTTTTCTGGATTCGCTTCAGTTATTAATGCTTGTAGAAAATGTCCAAAGTTTATTATTGGCCGTGTTCAAGGAAAAGCTGTTGGTGGTGGAGTAGGTTTAGCAAGTGCTGTAGATTATTGTTATGCTACCCGATATGCAGATGTAAAGTTGTCTGAACTTGCTGTGGGAATTGGCCCTTTTGTAGTTGGCCCTGCTGTCGAACGAAAAATTGGTCGTTCTGCTATGAGTCAGTTAACTATTAATGCAACGGAATGGAGAGGTGCAAAATGGGTAAGAGAAAAAGGACTTTACGCTGATATTTTTGAGACCATTGAAGATATGGATGCAGATATTGAAGTAATTGCAAACAAGTTGGCAAAATCAAATCCGGAGGCAATGAAACTGCTAAAGCAAACATTTTGGGAAGGAGCTGAGCATTGGGATGAGTTGTTAGCAGAACGTGCAGCCATGAGTGGAGAATTGGTGTTGTCTGACTTTACGATTAATGCGATTAATGCTTTTAAAGCGAAATAAAATTAACCTAATTAAGGGTACAACATTTCATAAAAGACATGAGAAATAAAGTGATAGCTATTTTGGTAATTGTGATTATTGGGATAGCTATTTCTTATTTTATGACCATTTCACAAACAGAAAGAAAACAACTTCCAGTCATTCAACCAAGAGATGTAAAAAAAGAAATGGTGGATCCCGAATTGCTTGAAAAGGGAATTGGTCATCGCATTGGAAACTTTGAATTCGTAAACCAATCGGGTGATACAGTAACACTCGATGATGTTAAAGGTAAAGTTTTCATCGCAGAGTACTTTTTTACAACATGTGGAACTATTTGTCCTGTGATGACAGAGCAAATGACGCGTGTACAAACTCGATTTAAAGGTAATGGTGATGTTAAGATTGTTAGCTTTACTGTCCATCCTGAATATGACAATGTTGAAGTGCTTCGAGCTTATGCCGATAAGTATGGCGCTGTAGATGGTCAATGGCACTTTTTAACAGGAGACAAAGACGCATTGTATAAGCTAGCTCGTACTTCTTTTTTTGTTCTAAAACCAGCTGAAGCAGCTAATTTGGGAGATGCTGGCTCCGACTTTATCCATACCAATAACTTTGTACTCGTTGATCAAGAATTACGTATTCGAGGGTATTATGATGGTACCGATCGAAATGAGGTGAGTGAACTAATGGAAGATATTAAGTTGTTGCTGAATTCGTGATTAAGCTATTTCTGCTTAAAATCTTCCTAATTTTTCGTGATATTTTTTTCATCGGTCTAAAAAAAGAAGCCTATGTATAAATCTCTTTTCATAATAGTTTCCATAGTTTTTACTTCTGTTCAGTTTACAATTGGTCAAGTTGCGGAAACGGAATGTAATGGGGAGTGGAATAATCCAAGAACATGGAAAGATGAGCGTATTCCAGAACAAGGAGATAGTGTTTTTATTCGTCATTACGTGCGTTTTATGGATACCTTGGAGCTTAACTATAATTTTATTGAAATAGATTTCTTCGGAGAGTTATGTGGAAATCAGCATTTAATGATAACCTCAGGAAGCAAATTAGTAAATTATGGAATACTTAATTACAACACTATCTCATTAGACGATACGCTTTTCAATTATGGACATATAACCACCACCTATCTTTTAATTACGGATTATTTAATCAATGAAAATGGTGGAAGTATGATTGTGCAAGAAAGTTTCTCTTGTTTTGATCGCGCCGTTTGTACTCCTGCGATAATTCGTGTAGGCGATTCACTACGTTGCAATCTAAAAGCCGATAGTTATGAATGGTACTTTGAAGAAGAACAGATCTTTGGAGCATCGGAAAGGTCAATTTTACCCGAAAACTTAGGCCATTACAAGGTCGCAACAGTAGATGGATCAGGAACGCTTTCTCAATTGTCGGATCCTTACTTTTATGTATTAACTAGTACAGTAACAGATGAGCTTTCTCAAGTTAGCGTTTATCCCAATCCTAA
>SKHH01000299.1 GCA_007117055.1 Lishizhenia sp.
ACAATCGTTTTCATTCCATATTGCAATTTCATAACACGCTAAATCAGCTGGAACATCAGGCTGATTTCCGGTGATTTCCCATTCACATTCATCGTCATCCCATATTGCCGTTTCATAACAACTTAAATCAGTTGGAGCCGACGGCTGTTCTCCATCCACATTCCACTCACAATCGTTTTCATTCCATATTGCAGTTTCATAACATGCTATATCAGTTGGAACATCAGGTTGATTTCCGGTAATTTCCCATTCGCATGTTTCACTATCAAATTGAGCAGTTTGATAACATAGTAAATCATCTGGAGCTTCTGGTTGATCAACAACAATGGTTAAATTTGTTTCTTCTGCGCATTGATCAGGATCTGGAGTAAATGTATAGGTTGTAGTTTCGGTGTTATTAATTGCAGGTGACCAAGATCCAGTAATTCCATTATTTGAAATATCAGGTAAAGGATCAATAGTTGTTCCTTCACAAACTGCATCAACGAGATCAAACTCAGGGATAATAATGGCATCAGTATCTCCATCAATTTCAAACTCCATATTTAATTTAAAACGACAATCATTTGCCCCTACAGGATCAACCATCACATAATATTCTTCACCAAATCCAAGTGGATTTGAAGTAAACGCATCTCCATTAGAAAGTTGATGAAAGGCCGAAGCTGCATGGTCTGTAGCATCTAATGTACTACTACAAACATCAGCATCATACACTCTAAATTGAATTTGATTAGGAAAATTAATACGTTGAGCGGCACATGAAACATCCTCTGCCGTAATTCTTACCCGTACATTTCCATCTACACAATCTTCTACGGGTGTTGTAAATTTATACCAAGTTGATGACTCTATCGTTCTAGATAACGCAGAAAAAGGACCGCCTCCAGTCGCTGGATTAAAATCATCCTTTATACCTCCCACATGAGGAATGCTTCCCAGTCCATTAGGAGCTTCGCCAATATACGCAGTTACACCACCTAATCGGTCATTAGCAGGATTACCACTCGGTCTTAATCCACTTGCTGTAGTACAATAAAAGCCATGTACTCCACCATTTTGACCAATCGATAATGGAATCGCCATCGAACACATATCATTTGAAGGCCTAGTTCCAACCACAAAATAATCAATTCGCAGTACTTGATTCATAGAATTTGAGTTGGTAAATTGCAGTCCTATTCTTCCGGTCATATTTCTAAAAGAAGAAATATCATAAAATAAAGTTCTAGTGTGCGAAGAACTATTCGGGTAGAATTGATTTGGGAAATCGTTATAAGGGCCACCAGCAGCAAAAGTTGTTACTATTGGAGTTGGTCCATCAGGCATTTGGTCATTATCAGTATCAATGGCTACCCCTAATTGTAAGGTGTTAAGATTAGCTGCATTTGCTGGACTTCCAAAAAAATCGTTTTGCACTACAATTCGAGCAAAAAGTTGTTCATCATCAGGTAGTGTCATTTCTGGTGTCCAAATATAACACCCTCTATTTGCCCCTGTTCCTAAATCTAATCGAACATAGTGTGTACTTCCTTCTTCAAAACCATTTGATCCGAACCAATTAGCTGATGCCATAGTAGGATTAGCTGACTCAGTATAACCAGGTACTACTCCTTTTGTCCACATGTTTAAATCTCTTGGAACTCCTGTAAGATCAAACTTATTAGGTAAAGTATTGTTAAAATCTTCTATATACAGAATCTCCACATCGTTTCCACTAACTGTATTAATAATACCTTGAGAATAATTATAAAAATTAAAAAGTACATTAATAATTAATAACGAAGATAGCCTCATTAAAAACTTCATAACATAGTAATTTAAGTCTGAAAAATCAGACTATGTGAGTAATAATTAAGCTCTTCAATAAAAAGGGAATATAGTTCATTAATTCACAACCGTTTATTGAAAATAAACGCTTTTAAAAAGCTAATATACAAAAACTATATAAAGAAAAAAGATTTATGCTTTAAAATCTACTTTAATCCATTAAAAAAGAGGGTAATCCATTATGGAGAACCCTCTTTCTTCATATCTATTCTTGGTGTATTACCTTAATAAAGTAACATGTCCAGTATGTACTTGTCGTTCATCAGTGTATTTATCTCTAAACTGAATTTTCCAAACATAAACCCCATCCTGAACTACTTTTCCTCCGTATGTACCGTCCCATCCTACTGCTGCGTTATTTGATTCAAATAAAACTTCTCCCCAACGGTTAAAGATTAACATATTAAAATTTTGAGGGTCAAATCCAGAGGTGAATATGGGTTGAAATATTTCGTTAAAATCATCACCGTCTGGAGTAAATGCGTTTGGAACCCAAAAAATTAAGTCTTCTTGTACTTCTATAATTCTAACTGTTGAGTCTGTACATCCTAATTCATTGGTAGCATAAAGTACAACTTCATAAAACTCATCTGGATCACTTGGGAAAGTGTGAGTTGGATTTTCTTGAAATGAAATTTGCGAGTCGTTTCCAAAATCCCATTCGTAAGAAACAGCCCCGAGTGATTCATTATTAAATACCACTGATGGATCTGTAACTGTAACAACCATTGGATTTGCAATAAAGTCTGCAATTGGTCCACTCTTTATGCAGACGTAGTCGTTTTGTGTTAGATTACTTGAACATCCTTCATCACTAATTACAGTAAGTGTTACAGAAAAACAACCCGTTTGAGAATACGTATGAGTTACTTCATCACAACCATTAAGCACTGTTCCGTCTCCCATATCCCAAATACATTGTGAGGAAGTTCCTGGAGTTAAGTTTTCAAATGTAATTGGGGTAAAAGAACAACCATCTGTTTCATCTGCTGTAAAGTTAATGGGTAAATCAGAGCCTACAGTTACCGTAACCTGATCGGTGCTTATACAACCATTAACCTCACCTGTCACAGTATAAGTTGTCGTTCCTGACGGAGGTGTAAAAGGTACACCATTTTGAATACCATTTGACCATGTATAGGAGTTAGCTCCAGATCCACTTAAAATTATGGTTTCACCTGCACAAATAGTGATATCATTTCCTGCTGAAACATTTGGACCTGGATTTACAGTTACCGTTACTACATCGGAAGCGATACATCCATTTAAATCTGCTGTCACTGTATAGGTTGTTGTTCCTACGGGAGGAACAAAACTAATACCGTCTTGAACGTTGTTGCTCCATGAAATATCTGCACCATCTGGATTAGTCGCTGTTAGGGTTACCTCCTGACCTTCACAAATTTCAATGTTATCTCCTGCATCAACAGCAGGAGCGCCAGGACCCGCTAGGTTTACGGTGGAAGTATTTTCTTCCGAACATCCTCCCTGTTCAATAATAAAGTCTGTATAACTACCTTCACCTAATCCCGAAATTGTAATAGTACCATTCGCGTCTGTGGTAAAGTTAGTGGGTGTAAAACCATTATATCCAATACTGTATGTTTCGTTCGGATTTAATCCACTTATAACAATAGACCCATCTTGCGCCCCACATTCAGTCAAATCATTTCCTGAAACTGAATAATTGAACTCAATAACCGTTAAGTTTAATGTAGCCAAGGAGTCACAACCTGATGCAGATTCTATTGTCGCCGTTTGTGAACCAGAAGTGTTGAACACCAAGTCATTCCATTCATAAGGTAGTTCATCTGAGCAAATTGATAAGTCAGTAACACTAGAAGATGTTTCAACCACATTTACGGTTATGCTTGTAACTGCTGCACAAGCTCCTGGATCTGGAGTAAAAGTATATTCTGTTTCGCCAATGACTGAAGCGTCAATTACAGCAGGTGACCAAGTTCCAGAAGCTCCTTCATTAGATGTGTTTGGCAAAGAAGGTGGTGTATCTCCTTGACAAATATCAGGTATTGGATCAAAAGTAGTTGTCCCCCCCTCTGTTACTTCAACGGTAATTGAAGTTCCAATAGCACACTGTCCACTGTTGGGTAAAAAGTCAAAAGTAAAAGTACCTGGTGCACTTGTATCCACACTTCCGTTCCAATTACCTGTAATTCCATTGGTTGAAGTCGTTGGTAAAGGAGGTGCTGTCTCACCCACGCAATATGGACCTACCGGATCAAATAATGGTTCTTCTGAATCCGGTAAAACTTCAATATCAATGGTACCGAAACCTTCACATGGAGCAAAACCAACTTCATATTCTATAGTATGAACTCCTACTCCAGCAATTGAAGGACTAAAAATACCTGATTGTGTCACACCATTTCCTGTATAAATACCACCATTCGAAACAGCAGTAAGGTTTACTGTTGGGTCACTCAAACAAAAAGGTCCTACAGGGTTTATTGTTCCGTCAAAGGGACCAGTCTGAGCTGAGGGAGGAGAAGCGATATCTATACTAAAGGTTGTACTACCGATACTTGTTGAATTAAAAGTACCCCAACTTTGCGCAACGATAAAGATTTGATCTCCTACATTAACCATTGGAGCGTCAAAATTAGAATTACAGCCAAAATTAGAATTATCAACAAACTGAATGCACCCGCCATCATTCTGAGCAAAACCACATGCAATAGAATTGTTAGGATTTTGCGCCGCATCACAGGGACTTTCACCAGGAGGAATTAAAAATACATTCACATCAATATACCCTACATTCAAGTTTCCATTAATTAAAATCTCAAGTGGTCCGGCCTGAGTGATATTTAGCGTAATAAATCCATAGTTGTTGAACCCTTGTTCTTGATTTAAACAGTTTTGAGCAAAGTCTACATTTGGAGTTGCCGGAACAAAGTTGAAAGGGCCTGCTAATTCATCTTCTTCACAAACTGTTGCTTGAATATCGCAACTGAATGGACACTCCTCAATGTTTGTGTAATTCAATAAAGCTGAATTATTTACCCATGCTCCTCCCATTTCTGTTGTAACTCTCAATCGGTCTGCTCCTGCTGGAACCAATATGTAGTCGGGAGAGTTGGGATCCGTACTTAAATTAAACCATCCCCCAATTGGATTATTATTTGGATCTAACCACTGCGCTTGAACACAAGAGATATTGGTACCATTTAAATCAAAGTAAAGTAAATATTCTTCATTTTCTATAAACCCTAAATATGTTCTTTCGGATCCAGAACCTATACCTTCGGAATCGTTAACAGCTTGGTAATTACAAGTTGGACTATTTATAGTTGCTTCATCTGAGACATGCCCTACTGTATTACATTGGGCAGTTAAATTATTGAATGAAAAAAAATACAATGCCCCTAGCATTATCCAGTATTTCAAATTGAAAAAGTTAACATTCATCATAGTGTGCGTTACATAGAGTTTCATAGTTAACGTCAAAAATAATAAATCGTTGCTTTAAAACTCTATTCAATAAGCACTTGTAACACATTTGAATTATTATGTGAAAATTTGAACGGAAGAATTATTGACAATAGTTTAAGATGATTATACACAACGTATATTTCTATGTATGTTTTGTAGAATTAATTATACCAGAATATTTTCCTTTTAGGGAATTTACATTATTTTAGCGCTCCTTTTAAATCAAAGTAGTAATGGCAATTTCAAAACAAGAACTAGAGTTTAATAAGAACGACGATGCGATGCGTCTAAAGATCAAACATCTTGAACGTGAGTTAGATAAAATATATGAAGGTGGTGGAAAGAAAAAAATAGAAAAACACCACTCAAAAGGAAAGTTAACGGCTAGGGAGCGAATCGACCTTTTATTAGATTCAAATACGGATCGTTTTGAAGTTGGAGCACTTGCGGGCTATGGAATGTATAAGGAGCATGGTGGGTGTCCTTCTGGTGGCGTGGTGATAGTGATAGGATATGTTTCCGGTAAACAATGTATTGTCGTAGCTAATGATGCTACTGTTAAAGCTGGAGCTTGGTTCCCTATCACTGGAAAAAAGAATTTGAGAGCTCAAGAAATAGCCATGGAAAATAACTTGCCAATTATTTACCTCGTCGATTCTGCTGGCGTTTATCTTCCTATGCAAGACGAAATATTTCCTGATAAAGAACATTTCGGGAGAATATTTAGAAATAACGCGGTTATGAGTTCAAGAGGAATCCCTCAAATTGCTGCAGTAATGGGAAGTTGTGTAGCTGGAGGTGCTTATCTTCCAATTATGTCTGATGAAAGTTTAATTGTAAATAAAACAGGAACTATTTTCCTTGCTGGTTCTTATTTAGTCAAAGCTGCTATAGGTGAATCTGTTGATAATGAAACCTTAGGTGGTGCTGTAACACACACTGAAATTTCTGGTGTGTGTGATTACAAATCTGAAAATGACGAAGAGTGTTTAGCAACTATTCGTGAATTAATGGACCAAATTGGACAAGCTCAATCTGCGGGCTTTGATAGAAAAGAAAGTCAGGCTCCGAAAAAAGAACTGAAAGATGTGTATGGAATTATTCCGCAAGATAGAGCCAAGCCTTACGATGTCCGTGAAATTTTAAAGTGTATTGTAGATGATTCAAAATTAACTGAATACAAAAAAGATTACGGAAAAACCATTGTTACTGCTTATGCCCGAATTGACGGTTGGAGTGTAGGTATTGTTGCTAATCAACGCTCTATTTCTAAAACAGCGAAAGGTGAAATGCAGTTTGGCGGTGTAATTTATTCTGATTCTGCTGACAAAGCAGCTCGCTTTATTATGAACTGTAACCAGAAAAATATCCCGTTGATTTTCCTTCAAGATGTTTCTGGATTTATGGTGGGGTCTAAAAGTGAACATGGTGGAATAATAAAAGATGGTGCAAAAATGGTAAATGCCATGGCGAACTCGGTAGTTCCTAAATTCACAGTAGTAATGGGGAATTCATACGGTGCTGGAAATTACGCGATGTGCGGAAAGGCATATGATCCTCGTTTAATTGTGGCTTGGCCTACTGCTGAGTTAGCTGTAATGAGTGGAGCAAGTGCAGCAAAAACTTTACTTCAAATTGAAGTAGCTTCTTTGAAAGGTAGAGGGGAAGAAATTACAGCTGAAAGAGAAAAAGAACTTTTTGATAAAATCAAAAATAAATACGATGAGCAAATTAGTCCTTATTATGCTGCTTCACGTATTTGGGTTGATGCGATTATAGATCCTGCTGAAACAAGAAAGGTATTAAGTCTCGGTATAGAAATGGCAAATCATAAACCAGCGGAAAAACCATACAATGTTGGAGTAATTCAAACATGATTTTAAAGACCGATATAAAACATTATGCTGATTTATCAAAGGATGAGTTATATGGCATTCTTGCTTTAAGAACAAGCGTTTTTGTTGTAGAGCAAAACTGTCCTTATCAAGAATTAGATAGCAAAGATCAAGAGGCATATCATTTAATATTACGTGATTCCTCGGAAATTTTAGGAACATTAAGAATCCTTTTAACGGAATATAATATAAATAATCCTATCATTTTTATTGGTCGCGTTGTTATTCACACTTCTATTCGTGGAAAAAAATGGGGTCATCATATTATGAATACTTCCCTTCAATTCATTGATGAGAAATGGAAAAATGCTCATGTTATTATTTCTGCCCAAGAGCATTTGCAAACATTTTACAAAAAACATGGTTTTATATCCACGGATAAACATTATTTAGAAGACGGTATACCACACGTTGAAATGCTTTTAAATTTAAAGAATTATGAAGTTTAATCTAGTTGTTGTCATATGTTTAGTAGGTATTATATCTGCCTGCGGAATTTTTAAGAATAGCTCATCCAAAAAGAAATATTCGATTAATACATCCTATATGGATTTATCGGTTGATCCTAAAGAGGATTTTTTTCAATTTGCTAATGGGACATGGGTAAAAGAAAACCCAATTCCAGACTCTGAATCTCGATGGGGAAGCTTCAATGAGTTGGATCAAGAAAACAAAGTAAAGCTTACAACTATTTTAGAAACAGCTGCGCAAAACACGGATGCAAAAATAGGTTCAACAGAACAACTTATTGGAGATTACTACAGTGCTTTTATGAACGATGAACTTCGCTCTGAAGAAACAAAAACATTCATTAAAGATATCAATGAATTAAATGAGAAATTAACTTCTTTAGATGATCTTTTTCTGTTTATGATTGACGCTCAAAAAAAAGGTGTTTCATTGTTTTTTAACCTAGGAGTAAGACAAGACTTAAAAGATGTTGACAAACACATGGTTTATATAACTCAAGGAGGTATTGGTCTGCCAAATAAAGAATATTATGACGCTTCTAAACCGGATAAAAAAGAAATCTTAGATGCTTATCAGGGTCATATTCAAACAATTCTCACCTTAGCTTCCGTTGATAATGCCGAAAAACATGCAGAGCAAGCATTGGAATTTGAAATGAAATTGGCGGAAATGATGATGTCACCAGCTGAATTACGCGTGCCTGAAAACACCTACAATAAACTAGGTGTTGAAGAGGTTAGTAAGTTCTCCTCCATTATTCCGTTACACAAGTTTATTTTTTACAGAGGAATCGAAGATGTCGATACTGTAATTGTTAGTCAGCCAGCATATATGGAACATGCAATGAATATGTTGGAAAAAGAAGATTTTGAAACCATTAAAAGTTATGTAATTTGGAGGGTCTTAAATCATTATGAAAATCATTTAGACGAAAGTTTTCTTAAAGCTCATTTTGAATTTTATGGTTCCATTTTATCAGGTGCTAAGACCCCCAAGCCAGCCAATGAAAGAGCGATTGACGAAATGACTCGAATGGCTGTGAAAGATGCATTGGGTAAGGCTTTCGTTGAAGAACACTTTTCTCCAGAAGCAAAAGACAAGATTAACGAAATGGTGGATAACCTCTTAGTGGTGTATAGAGAGCGTATTCAAAAGTTAAGTTGGATGACTGATGAAACCAAAGTAAAAGCCATAGAAAAATTAGATGCGATTGGAAGAAAATTAGGCTACCCTGAAGAGTGGAAAGACTACTCGGATTTGACGATTTCTAGAGATAGTTATTTACAAAATGTGGACGCATGTAGACGTTTTTCTATTCAAGAAAACATCAACAAATATGGACAACCCGTCGACAAAAATGAATGGGGAATGCCAGCGCACATGGTAAATGCTTATTATCACCCTTTACACAATCTCATTGCCTTTCCTGCAGGAATCATGCAAGCACCTTTTTTTGATATAAATGCTGAAGATGCAGTGAATTATGGTGGTATCGGCATGGTAATTGGGCATGAGTTTACGCATGGATTTGATGATATGGGTAGTAAATTTGCAGCTGACGGTTCTTTTACGAATTGGTGGACTGAAAAAGACCGTTTAAATTTCGAACGCCGCACACAAAAATTAGGAGATACTTATGCCAATTTTTGTACAGAAGACAAGCATTGTGTTAATCCAGATTTAACGATGGGTGAAAACATTGCAGATTTAGGAGGAATTACAATGGCTTACCATGCTTATGCTCGAACTAAAGAGTATAAGTCTGGGACAGAGATCAACGGTTTTACTCCTTCGCAACGTTTCTTTATAGCGTATGCTCAATTATGGAAAATAAGTTATACCGAAGCGGAATTAAAAAAACGATTGGCTACTGACCCTCACAGTCCCGGAATGTATCGTGTAAATGGCCCTTTAATGAATAGTCCTGAGTTTTTTGAAGCTTTTGATATTCAGGAAGGTAGTCCTATGCGTCGTAATCAAAAAGAAATCAGTATCATTTGGTAAGTAGTTCCAAACATCTTATCATTATTGCTGGTCCTACTGCTAGTGGAAAAACTAGTGTTGCAGTAGAAGTTGCTAAAGGGTTGGATTGCTCCATTGTATCAGCCGATAGTCGTCAGTTTTACAAAGAATTGAACATTGGTTCTGCTAAACCTTCAACGGAAGATATGAAAGGAGTGCCTCACTACTTTGTGGATTTTGAAACGGTAACAAATCCTATTTCTGCAGGAGAATTTGAGCGTATTTGTCTAGATAAATTAGCATCCTTATTTCAAGAAAAAGATCATGTTGTAATGGTTGGAGGTTCTGGGATGTTTATTAATGCAGTAGCTTTTGGACTCGACCCTCTTCCCCACTCTAAAGAAATTCGAGAAAAATGGAATACTATACATCAAGAAAAAGGACTTGACTATCTACTGGAAATACTAAAGGTTAAAGATGTAACTTACTATAATCAAGTAGATCGATCTAATCCCGTTCGAATAATTAGGGCGTTAGAGGTTATCGATATTACGAATACTACTTATTCATCACAACGAAAAGGTAAATCTGTTAAAAGACCATTTAACGTCCATTATTTTGTGCTTAAACACGAAAGAGAAACGCTGTACAAACGAATTAATGAACGGGTAATCAAAATGATGGTGGAAGGTTTGTGGAATGAAGCCGTTTCTTTGGAACATTTCAGAAATTTTCAGTCCTTAAATACCGTGGGGTATAAAGAAATTTTCCATGCATTAGACAATAATCTGTCTCAAGCACATGCAATTCAAGAAATCCAAAAAAACACAAGAAGATATGCAAAGCGTCAACTTACTTGGTTTCGTCAGGTAGAAAGTGCTATTTGGATAAAGTATAAAAATGAAGAAAAAACGGTTTTAGAAATTTTAAAACAGATTAAAGGTTAACATTAAGATAACTTACTCGGCATTATTTTTATTCGTGGTTTACTTAATTTTGCCATCGTATGAAGTATATACTATTCACGCTGTTCATTGCTGCTGTAGTTTTTGTTGGTTGTAAATCAACTAAAGAAGTTTTCAGTAAGGCAGTGCTCGTAGATAAAAGTGAGCTTACCTCAATTTCGTCAGGTTCAGCAATGTCATTATTAAAATCTCACTTCTATATCGTGGGCGATGACGATCCATACTTATGGAAATTAAGTTCATCTGGACAAGTAAAGGGTAAATGGCAAATTTGGGACACGTTGAATATTGAAAACAAGCGAATAGTTTCAAAATTAAAACCAGATTTTGAAGCTAGTACTTTTGTTCCTTATAAAAATGATTCATTGCTTATTTTATTAGGGTCTGGATCAAAAAGTCCAAATCGCGATATAATTATGACTTTTCATCCCAAAACATTTGAGCTAAATCGGTTCAAACGTGAAAGGTCATTTTTTTATGATTTAAAAAATCACTTTGATTTAACGAGTAGAGAACTAAACATTGAGGCATTGGCTCATTTTAGAGACTCGTTGTATATTTTTAATCGTCACAACAACACTATTTATTCCATAACAAAAGTAGATTTTTTTAACTATAAATACGAAGAGACTACAACAATGCCTTTTATGAATTCTAAGCATTTTACTCTTCCGACCTTGGACAGTGATACAGCCCGTTTTTCGGGAGCAAACTTCATTGATGGCACATCATTATTGTTATTTTCAGCAACCATTGAAAATACCGAGAATTGGGAAAAAGACGGTGGAATAAAAGGTAGCTTTATTGGAGGAATCGATTTTTCAACCAACAAGTTACTGTTCTGTGTTCCTGTTCAAACAAAAGAAGGTGAAACATACATCGGGAAAATTGAAGGTTTATACGGAGAAAAGAGAGATAATCATATATTGGTGCACGCCATCACAGATAACGACGATGGATCAACCCTATGGTTAAAAATTCGGGTAGATTAGTTCTTATGAATTCGAATACTTTTGCACGTTAACTTTCTAAAAGAATCTTATATTCTGTTGCTTCAATTTTAAAGTAAAGTTCATCATCTGCATCAAGAATGGATTGAATTAACACCTTTTCGAAATACTTGTCAGCTTTTAAATTGTGCATAAACTTTCGTTGGCCAATAAACTGAATTTCTTCCATTTCATGTTTCGAAATGACTTTATAATAAGACTTCTTATCAAAACGTGCTCTATATTGTGGAAAGTCCATATTTTTGAAATAAAATGAAATTCAAATGTACGTAAATTCACAACATAAAAAAGGAAACGATTTACTGGATCAACAAAAATTTGAGGAGGCAATTAAAGCTTTTAACGAAGCATTGAAGATAGCGCCAGAACATCCTGATATTCTTTCTCATCGCGGTGTGTGCTATCTGCACATGAACCGAAAAAAGAGTTGCATAGACGACTTACAAAAAGCAAAAGAAATAGAACCCGATAATAGCTATCGTTATGCCTCAATGGCTTATGCATTAGATTTTTTTGGTGATTTAGATGGAGCGATAGCCTTATATGAAGTAGCGGTTAAATTGGATCCAGATGATGCTGTAGCGCATAATAACTTAGGCTTGCTTCTAGAGAAAAAAGGTTATGCGGATAAAGCGAAACGAAAATTTGAGCGAGCTGACAAACTGGCTAAAATTGAGAAAAAAATATTTGATGATTTGGATGAAAAAATTTCACCTGAATCGCCTACTCCTTCAGAAGGTACGACCATTCAACCCAAAAAACTAAGTGCCGATAAAAAACGTTCTGAAAAAGAAGTCATCAAAGATGTATTTACCAAAAAATCGAGTTTTAAAGAATTTCTAAATTTCATCAAAAACGGATTTAAATTAAAAAAAAATGACTAAAAAAGAAAAGGCTCAGTATATCATAGAGACATTGGAAGAATTATATCCTGAAACGCCGGTGCCACTCGATCATACAGATTCATATACTCTACTTATTGCAGTTTTACTTTCAGCGCAATGTACAGATGAACGCGTGAATCAAATAACCCCCAAACTTTTTGCTCGCGCTAATACGCCACAAGAAATGATTTTACTTTCGGTAGACGAAATACGAGAAATCATCAAACCCTGTGGATTATCTCCTAGAAAATCAAAAGCTATTTCTGAACTTTCTCATATTTTGATCAATGAACACAACGGAGAAGTTCCTCAAAGTTTTGAAGCGCTAGAAAAACTACCAGGAGTTGGGCACAAAACAGCAAGTGTTGTAATGGCACAAGCTTTCGGAGTTCCCGCATTTCCTGTTGACACACACATACATCGACTTTTATATCGTTGGGGGATTTCCAATGGCAAAAGTGTGGAACAAACCGAAAAAGATGCGAAAAAAGTATTCCCTAAGGAGATATGGAATAAATTGCATCTTCAAATAATCTTTTATGGAAGAAGCCATTCGCCTGCTCGTAGCCCTCTGCTATCGAAAGACATCATTACAAAGAAAATTGGTCGCAAAAGCGTAATCAAAACCTACAAAGATTTTGGTAGCGATGTAATCAATTAATAACAGTGAATTTATTGAATTAATCAATCCCACAATAATTACTAATTTGAAACAATTACTGAGCCGCAACAATAGTTTCTATTTCACTGTTTAGAATACGAACAGAATCTCGAGATGTTTCTAGGTCATAGATCAATATATCAACGTCTCCATGGCACACATCAAGCTCTTCTTGAATAACTTTTAAATCATCTTTCATATTGAAAATTTTACCCATCATATAAATGTTCCAAAGTAAAAAACCAATCATGACTACAAAAACAGCGTATACAATACCTTTATTCATATATTTTTTTTATCAAAGCTAAAAATAAAAATGAAATACTACTCCTTTCAAACTATTAACAGGGCAAACTCATACTTTTATTTTCAATTTGAACTCATTTCTTTGTGATAAATGGTTTGAAATATCCCGAATACTCAAGAAATCATATCAACGCCATGATTCCGGCGTTCTTCCCGACCTATCGGTGCGGGACAGGTTGATACTTCTCGACTATGCCCGAAGCACCGCACTTTTAACTACACTACGTTTCGTTAAAACCACTTGACCACCTTCAATTTTTTATTTCACAAAATAAATACAATTAAAGACTTATAAGTATGAGGTGTTTGCGGTGTGCCAAGCCTGTCGAGGTAAGTGTTTCGACGGAATAATATGGAGTCGAAATGTATCGAGAGCCCGACAATCAGAGTTACAATTTCTACTCTTACCAGAAGCTATTTCTTAAAATCAATGAAGTATGAGTTTGCCCTAAAACTATTGAAGATTCGATAAACTAGATAGAAATTATTATGTAAATTTGCCTAAAAAGTAAAAATATGTCTGTACATAGCAACGTTAAGAGAGTTACCACTCATGTGCTTCAGGAAATGAAGAATAACAACGAGAAAATATCCATGCTGACAGGATATGATTTTTCTATGGCGCGTATCATTGATACTGCGGGAATTGATGTGATTCTAGTAGGTGACTCGGCTTCTAATGTAATGGCTGGACATGAAACAACACTTCCCATCACTTTGGATCAAATGATTTACCATGCCTCTTCCGTTGTGCGTGCGGTTCAGCGTGCATTAGTGGTAGTGGACATGCCTTTCGGTTCGTACCAAGGAAACTCAAAAGAAGCACTTTCCAATGCGATTCGAATTATGAAAGAATCAGGTGGGCATGCCGTGAAAATGGAAGGTGGGCAAGAAATTATTGAATCTATTTCAAGAATATTGACTGCAGGAATTCCTGTAATGGGACATTTAGGACTAACACCTCAATCCATTTACAAATTTGGAACTTATATTGTTCGCGCTAAAGAACAAGATGAAGCTAAACGTTTAATTGAAGATGCAAAAGCATTGGAAGAGGCAGGCTGTTTTGCCATTGTACTGGAAAAAATCCCCGCTGACTTGGCTGCACGTGTTGCGAAAGAAGTTAACATTCCAATTATAGGTATTGGTGCAGGAAACGGTGTAGATGGACAAGTTCTTGTTGTGCATGACATGTTGGGTATAAATAATGAATTTAACCCTAGATTTTTGAGAAAATACCACAACTTATTTGAGGAAATGTTGGGCGCTTTTCAACGTTATATAGAAGATGTAAAATCAGGTGACTTTCCCAATAAAGAAGAACAATATTAATATTTTGTATGAGCATTTCTGTTTTATACGAAGATAATCATTTGATTGCTGTAAATAAAAATGCGGGAGACATTACACAAGGAGATAAAACAGGAGATACGCCGCTACCAGACAAAGTAAAAGTCTGGTTAAAAGAAAAATACAATAAGCCTGGAAATGTTTTCTGTGGTGTGATTCATCGGTTAGACCGCCCGACTTCAGGAGTTGTTTTATTTGCTAAAACCAGTAAAGCTTTAACACGGATGAATGCTCTGTTCAGAACGAAAGAAGTAGAAAAAATCTATTGGGCGATTGTTGAAAAAAAACCAACGAAAAAAGAAGATAC
>SKHH01000211.1 GCA_007117055.1 Lishizhenia sp.
AATATCGCATCGAATCAGCAAAAAAACTACTGAGCGATCCGAACGTAAAAGACTTTTCTATTGAAGGAATAGCACAAGACTCGGGGTTCAAGTCGAAAAGTGTCTTTTATAAAGTATTTAAACAGTTTGTAAACGAAACGCCTTCAAACTATCGTAAAAAACACATTTCATAATCGTACACATCATAAATCAGAGGTTGATTTACCCTAGTTTTCATTCTAAAGCCATTAAAGGAGTAAAACACTTTACTTCATTCTATCATCATTTAATTTTGTTTTACTAAATTTGACCCACAAAATTAAAAGCTAAGGAAATGTCAAATCATATAAAACCTGGAGTTGCAACTGGAGATGCAGTTCAAGAAATTTTTAAACTTGCTAAAGAGAAAAAATTTGCCCTTCCTGCGGTAAATGTCGTTGGTTCTAACAGTATTAATGCAGCTTTGGAAACTGCTGCAAAAGCTAATGCTCCAATTATTGTTCAGTTTTCAAATGGAGGTGGATTATTTAACGCCGGAAAATCAATTTCCAACGAAAATGAAAAAGCGGCAATTGCTGGAACTATCGCCGGAGCAAGACATGTACACGCTATGGCTAAGTTATATGGCGCTACAGTAATTCTTCATACAGACCACTGTGCACGAAAATTACTCCCATGGATTGATGGTTTGTTAGAAGCGAGTGAGGAAGAATTTAAACGCACAGGAAAACCATTGTTTAGTTCGCACATGATTGACTTATCAGAAGAACCAATCGAAGAGAATATCGCTACTTGTAAAGAATATCTTAAACGCATGGCTGCGATAAATATGACCTTAGAAATCGAGTTGGGTATCACAGGTGGTGAAGAAGACGGAGTAGACAATACGAATGTAGATAGTTCAAAGCTATATACACAACCAGAAGAAGTTGCTTATGCGTATGAAGAGTTAATGAAAATAAGCCCAAGATTTACTGTGGCTGCTGCTTTTGGAAATGTTCATGGTGTTTACAAGCCAGGAAACGTAGTATTGACTCCTAAAATCTTAAAAAATTCACAAACTTATATTCAGGAAAAATATAGTACTGGAATAAATCCTGTTGATTTTGTATTTCATGGAGGATCAGGTTCAACGGTTGAAGAAATTCGTGAAGCAATTGATTATGGAGTAATTAAGATGAATTTAGACACTGATTTACAGTTTGCATTTAATGAAGGAGTTAGAGATTACATCACAGAAAACATCGATTTTTTGCGTACACAAATTGGTAATCCAAATGGTGAGGACGAGCCAAACAAAAAATATTATGATCCACGTAAATTTTTAAGAAAAGGAGAAGAGTCTTTTGTTAAGCGATTGACAAAATCTTTTGAAGACCTAAACAATATCAACACCTTATAATCCCTAAAAAACTATAAATTATGGGTTGGTTTAAAAGAAAGACAGAGGGAATTACTACCTCAACAAAAGATAAAAAAGAAACACCTGAAGGACTTTGGTACAAATGCCCCAAGTGTCAAACTGTTGTGACATCTGAAGATCATCATAAGAATGTATTTGTCTGCGAAAGATGTAGCTACCACGAGAGAATAGGATCAGAAGAGTACTTTTCTATACTTTTTGACGATGGAAAATACCGTGAATTAGATAAAAAAATCAGCTCTGCAGATCCATTAAAATTTGAAGACACGAAAAAGTATGTTGACAGAGTTAAAGAGACACAAAATAAAACAGGCTTAACAGATGCCGTTAGAACTGCTTACGGAAAATGTGATGGTCAAGATTTAGTCATTGCTGCAATGGATTTTAAATTTATTGGTGGTTCTTTAGGTTCTGTAATGGGTGAAAAAATTGCCCGTGCAATAGATTACGCCATTAAGAAAAAGTGTGCTTTTATGATTATCTCAAAATCAGGAGGGGCAAGAATGATGGAGGCTGGTTTATCACTGATGCAAATGGCAAAAGTAAGTGCTAAACTTAATCGATTGTCAGAGGCTAAGTTACCATACATTTCTTTTCTAACAGACCCGACAACAGGTGGAGTAACTGCTTCTTTTGCTATGCTCGGCGATATTAATATTTCAGAACCAGACGCTTTAATAGGATTTGCAGGACCTCGAGTTGTAAAAGAAACGATTGGTCGAGATTTACCTGCTGGTTTTCAACGTTCTGAATTTGTATTAGAACATGGTTTTTTAGATTACATCGTAGAGCGAAGAAAATTAAAGGAAGAATTAGCTAAGTCTATTCGACTATTTATGAATTAATAACGGTTAGAATTAACTCAGTAAAAGTGTGGGTTGTTTAACTCACGCTTTTTTTTATTCAAACCAAACATCCAAAACTATTTTCTCTCCTGCTTTTTGATTCACACGTTCGATAATCACTTGTTTTCCATGCATCAATTCATCACGCATCACAGAAGAATTGAGTTTTAAGTGCAAAATTTTATTCTTAATATAAATATTTTCAGTCCTATGAGCTACTGCTTTTCCCATCATTTCTTCCCAAGCACTAATGATATCCATTTCTTTCATACGCCCATCCAATTGATAAGCTCTAAGTAATCGATTAATGACTTCTTCTAATGAATTTTCTTTTCCTGCTCTTTCTCTTTCCTTCACTATATTGTAATATTATGGTTTGACGATTTCAGCTTCCGTTACCTCGTTTTGATGAACAACAAAGGGTTTGAATCCCTTATCAATAGAAGCAAAAATAGTCCTTATACGCTCCAAATCAGTATCTGTAATCATAACTTGTCCAAAATCATTATTACTGACCATTTCCATTAGTTTTTCCACCCTTTGATTGTCCAATTTATCGAAAATATCATCTAATAACAAAACAGGTTTTACTCCTAAGTGTTTAAACAGCCATTCAAACTGACTTAATTTCAACGCTATTAAAAAAGATTTTTGTTGTCCTTGAGAACCAAATTTCTTTACCGGTTGATTTTTAATCGTAAAAACTAAATCATCTTTATGAATCCCAACCGTGGTATATTGTTTTCTAAAATCAGCTTTTGTAGCCTGCTTAATTAACTTGTCAAAACGAGTGTCATGCAACTGTGATTTATACACCAATTCAACCGCTTCTTTTTCGGCGGAAATCACAGCATAAAATTTTTGAAAAACAGGAATAAACTCGCTTAAAAAGTCCTTTCTTATCTCATAAATTTTTGAACCATATAGCATCAATTGCTCGTCCCATACATCAATACTTTCTGGATTAAAAAAACCAAAATCTGCCATATTTTTCAATAGAGCATTTCTCTGTTCCAATACCTTCGAATATTTTATTAAACATTCCAAATAATCCCTATTGAATTGAGCAATAATACCATCCATCCATTTCCTTCTAGTTTCACTACCTTCCAAAATCAAATTTCGATCATAAGGTGAAATCATAACTACAGGATATTGTCCGATATGATCCGCTAATTTATCGTAGGCTACTTTATTTTTTTTAAAAACTTTCTTTGTTCCTTTTTTTACTGCACAATAGATATGGTTCTGTTCTTCATTTTTTATCCATGTACCTTGAAGTAAGAAAAAAGCTTTATCGAAGAGTATATTTTGACTATCGATAGGATTCAGATAAGACTTGCACATACTGAGGTAATAAATGGCATCTAAAATGTTCGTTTTACCCGCACCATTAGCACCTACAAAGCAATTAACCTCAGGAGAAAATTGTATTTCTGACTCCTCGTAATTCTTAAAATGAATTAATGCTAGTTTTTCTATGTGCATATTATTTTCCCGTGCTTCTAATGATATTAACTAGTTATTTTTCAGCATTTCCTCCATTATCACGCCTCTTGCTGTAGGCATTTCAAAACCTAATAAATGAGCAATTGTAGGCGCTATATCAATTAACTCGCGTTGTTTTTCAACAACATAATTACTTTTAAAGTCAGGACCTAATCCCAGTAAAAAAATATGACGATTTCCTTCAGAACCGTCGCCGTGAGAGATAAATCCATCTTTGTGTCCGTCTTCGTTTCTACCATGATCATTTGTGATAATCAAGGTTGTTTTATCCTTCATCACTTCATTTTCTTGAATGCGATTCCATAACTCCAAAGCGTAAGCATCCGAATTTTTAATTGCATTTAAATAACCTTCCCAATTGTTTCCATGCCCTTGCACATCGGGGGCAAGAAGATTAATCAGCATCAATTTTGGCTGGTAGGTATCAACTACATGCAACACTTTGTTCCATGTTGCTCTATCGTTAACATAATCGGCGTTATTTCCTCCCTTACCACAATATACAGAGGGTTGGTATTTGTTTCTCCATTTTCGATTGCG
>SKHH01000256.1 GCA_007117055.1 Lishizhenia sp.
ACACCTCAAACAATCAACGAATAATATTTACGAAACCATTCGTCTCAAACATGGCGTCATCTTCTAGTCCTTGAGCTTCTAGCCTCCAAACATAGGTTCCTTCAGGGACTCTTGCGCCATTGAACGTTCCGTCCCATTCCCCATCTGGATCAAAAGATTCAAATACCACTTTTCCCCATCGGTTATACACAATCAAATGAAAAGACTGAATATCAATTCCTTCCATATACACACGCCACCTATCATTAAACTCGTCACCATCCGGAGAGAACGTATTAGGAGCAAAAAGCTGTACCTCATTTATTAACCGTACAACTCTTACCGCAGTGTCTCTACATTGAAAAGCGTTTTCAACCACAAGTGTCACTTCGTATTCTGCTTCTTCAGTCGGATACCTCAACCAAGGTGTTTGTTCTGTGCTATAGTCAGGAACTGCACTTGGAGTAAACCATTCATAAGCGACAACATCCGGTGTAGTTTGTGGAACAGCTCTAGTTATGGGCTCAAAGATTGAAACAGGGTTCGGATTGAAATACATATCTGCTTCCGGGAAACGATATGCATAAATTAATTTATCATAAGTAAACTCGTAACGACACCCTTCAGATGAAATAACTTCCATTGTAACATCATACACACCGGGATCCTCATACGTGTTATTAGTTGAAGATAATCCTACTAGTGTGTCGATTGTTCCATCTCCATAGTTCCAAATGGTCAGTTCTACTCGATCCGAATCTGTTGTATTCGTAAACTGAATTTCTGTTGGAATACATGTTCCGTTCGTATCTGTTGCTAATGAAGGAAAAACATCTTCTGGAAAAGTAACCGTCATACACGTATCAGCAGCTGGAGATCCACACAACTCTGTTAATTCGACACAATAATTTGTTCCATTCATCACTGGGTTTACCCAAATCGAATCTCCCGTACCAATCACTTGATTGTAAGCTCGCCAAGTAAACGTATAGTCTGAGCTACCTCCATCACCTGCAACTGTAATCAAAGTTGAATCTTCTCTACAAATTTCGATATCCTCAGAAATAAAAGCTATAAATAAAGAATCTGGCTGTGATAGAGTTACGTCAAATGAAACATCACAACCATTGGCATCGGTTACAACAAGTGTATTTTCTCCACTGATTAAACTCGAAGCATTCGCCGTTGTTTCTTCTGAGGTTTCCCAAAAGTAAGAATACGGTGGGGTTCCTTGTGCCACTTCAATTGCAGCTTGTCCATCATTTCCTCCGTGACAGCTAACATCTTCCGATGAAATCAACCCTACTATCATTTCAGGGATCGTTTCAATTTCGACCTGTACCGTAACGGAACAGTTGTTTTCATCTGTCACCGTAACCTCATATACACCAGCCGATAATCCAGTTGCTGTTGCTGTTGTTTGACCAAGTGAATCAGACCACTCGTATGTTACATTTCCAATAATAGAATCAACAATTACAGCGGCAGTGGCGTCGCTAGAGCCAATACAAGATTCTAAGGTTGTAATAATATCTACCTCCAATGGGGAATCATCAATAAGTACCGTTTCAGTTATAGAGCAACCGAAACCATCCGTAATAGTTACATTATATTCACCTTCAAAAAGTCCCGTTGCAGTAGTCGTCGTTTGTGAGTTTGGATCGTCCCATTGAAAAGTAATGGGCTCCTCTCCTCCATCAACTGTAACAGTTGCCTCACCTGTACCATTTGAACATTCATCATTTTCAACATCTATGGTAATATCAAATTCCGAAACAGTAACCCAAGTTGTATCTGATGTTAAAAAGTCGTTTACTGCACAAGAAGAGTAATTTACAAAAAAGCCTATTTCATTTGATCCAGCTGCTGGAGCTGGAGTAACAGTAATATTGTTATCGTTTGATGCGTATTGATTTCCTTCGGTATCTCTCCAGAACAACTGACTGTTACCAATAACATAAGCTCGGTAAGGAATTTGTGAAACAGCGTAACTATTTGCGCCATTCGGCACCCATGCATATCCATCTAAGCTTGCTGACCATTGGGTTGGAAAATTCCTTCCCGGTACGGGATGAGCTATTGTTCCGCCTTGATTGTGCGTACCTTGTATTGAAGCACCACCATTCCAACCTGGAATAATTGGTTTCTCATCCAAAAACATTTCGATTTTATTTGACCCTTCATGCAACACAATTCCCGAACAACCTTCTGCAGGATCTCCGAACATAAAAACCTCCTTATAAACCACCACAAACTGACGATTGGGAGCTGCACCAATTGTAGTATAACCAATTATTCCACCGTTATTTGGGTTGTAATCATGCCAAGGTCCCATTATCGCATTTGTTGGGTTGTTTGGATTTGGTATCGGATTGTTTATTGCCCAAGGAGAAAAACCGCCTGCATCTCCTAAATTAAATGTAATGTATCCATTCGAGGAAATTAAAACTTCAGAATAACTATTTCCATAAAAAGTAAAATTGAACCCAACAGGCACTACTTGCGAATATTGGTCATCACCAAGCGTTACGGTGTTTATGTTACCTAAAAACACCACGGAAGTATCTCCTTGTTCAGCTTCGCATAAATCAATGGTCAATGATTCACCAGCACAAATACCAATATCATCACCTACACAAACCTGTGTTTGCCCTATCAAATTAAAAGTAGTAAGTAGAAAGGAAGTAGTGAAAATTAAAGCTCTTACCATTCTATATTGATTCTTTTAAAAAAAACGATTAACTCTCGGTTTAGTTGCCAAAAATATGAATTTTAATTCATCTCTTCAATTGAAGTATCTTGATATAAGTCATATAAATGAAAAAAAACTAATTTCACTCATTGTCTTTACGGATAAATGCTAAAATTGATTCGGAATATTCATGGATTCCCATAAAAGTGGGTACCGTTTCATGTCCACCACCAGGAACTCGAATGGCTTCTTTAAAAAGTCCATTATGGTTTTTATAGACCACCTCACCGTGCGTATCCATGGCTAAAAAATCATCCGCATCACCGTGGATCCAAAGTAATGGAGCTGAAGTTAACTTCACTTGTTCTGCATTATCAATTTTTACATTCACCAAAAAAGAAGCCGGTAAAGCTAGTAAAGCAGCGTCCTGCACCATCACTTCTGAACTCGCAAAAGGCGCTTCCAAAATAATTTTATTTGGCATCATGCTAAATCCTCCCGCAGCAACTTTACAGGTGGGCGCAGAACCTAAAGAAAAACCGTACATAACTAAACGTTCATCAGTCAATCCTTTTTCTTTTAGCCAAAGCAGCGCACCTTCGACCGCATCATACATGTTTTGTTCGGTAGATATACCTTCAGATAATCCATATCCCGGATAGTCAAACATAAGTACCCCAAAATTTCCAAGTCCACCCATGTGCGCATAGACTTTTTGTCTTGGCCAATAAAAATCCATATGGTCCCTGTTTCCATGGGAGTACAACACCACTGTATCTTCCGAAATACTTTCTATATCTCCTACATAAATAGCTGAAATAGACAATGTTTCCCCTTCAGATTGAATCGTATAATTAAATTTATGGATCAGTACTTCTGGAACAAAAAAACTGCCCGGTAAGTCTAAACTTGTGGGCCCTGGATAGTTATCTAATAGATATTCAGTAATGGTATTATCACCATTGAATAAAAAATCATCTAGTCGTTTGTTACAAGACACCAAAAAGGAAAAGACCAACGTGGCACTTAATATGAACTTTACGCGTTTCATCTGTACTATCTTATTTTCTGTTGTATACATCATGTTCTTCAATTCTCAAAAAAAAATGGTCACTCGTGTTGCTTTTGAAATCATTCAGATAAAACGCCTTCTTAAAACTTTCGAGTAATTCCAAAATATAAGCCAGTGGCACCATTATTACCTAATAGGCTAATGTAGTCCACTACTATGTTTTCATTACTTGTAAAAGGAGCAATAACTTTCATTTCTGTTTTAAAGCTCCACTTTTTCCAATTGTAATCATGCCCCAGTTGTATGATTGGAATTATTCGAGTTGGTTGAGGTTCATCATGAGCTCTTACAGCGCTCAATTCATACCATGAACCTAATCCAGCATAAAGTAGGTTTGGAACATGCTTTTTACCCAACACAACATCATCCTGAGTTTGAAAGCGAGCATCATAATTCCAATAAAAATTCGCATCTAATTGTGGCCAAAACTTAGTATTCCATTCAAAAATATCCGTTGCCACATTAAACCCAGGCGAGACTGAAATCCCCATCGGTTTTTCTTGGTGTTTCCAAACGCGTTGTGTAGCCCCTGCTTCGAATTGTATTGTTCCAAATATAGCCGCTGTGGTAAACCAACTTCCATATACAGTAAGTCCACTAGTGACCCCTTGACCATAAGTCACAGAAGTTAACGGAAGAGGAATTGGACCAATACCCGGTACATTAATTCCTGGGCCACCGAGAGAAGCAGATACTGCTCGCTCACCTCTTTCTAACGGTTGAACAAAACGAGAAGGACCACAACTGGATAGAACAATAATACACCCAAGTAATATAGCTACTATTTTAGATTCATATTTCATATACAACTTTATGTAATTCAAAAATACATAAAAAGACTCTTCCATTTAAAAACTTATAGTCATAAAGTTTATTGCATAGGGGCTTTTGTATCGAAAACAAAGAAAATTCATCGCTTGGATTTATTCGGATTTCATCAAAACAAGTAAACAAAAAATGTTTGTTATTTTTACCGCATGGAAAAAGTTAAAATCATTGAATGTCCTAGAGACGCTATGCAAGGTATTAAACCTTTTATAGAAACATCAAAAAAAGCGGCTTATATCAATCAACTTCTTACAGTTGGTTTTGACACTATTGATTTCGGAAGTTTTGTCTCTCCAAAGGCGATACCTCAAATGAAAGACACTGCTGAAGTCTTAGGACAATTAGATCTATCATCAAGCAATACCAAACTTCTCGCCATAATTGCCAATGAAAGGGGGGCACAAGACGCTTCTGAGTTTGCAGAAATAGATTACTTAGGATATCCTTTTTCCATTTCTGAAACATTTCAACAAAGAAACACCAATGCTAGTATTGAGGAAAGCTTAGGAAGATTAGAGAAAATAAACTCTTTAGCTACAAAAAAGAATAAAAAATTGGTAGTTTACATTTCTATGGGGTTTGGGAATCCCTATGGGGATCCTTGGAGTCCAGAAATTGTAACACATTGGTCAGAGCGTTTAAACAAAGAATTTGGTATTAATATTCTTGCTCTTTCTGACACTATTGGTGCATCAGAACCTAAAATCATTACCGAATTATTTTCAACATTAATTCCTGCTTTACCAGAAGTAGAGATTGGAGCTCACTTACATTCTACCCCTATGAAAGTAGAAGAAAAAGTAGCTGCAGCTTATCAAGCAGGATGTAGAAGATTCGATGGAGCCATTAAAGGTTTTGGTGGTTGTCCAATGGCGAAAGATGATTTAACAGGAAATATGACAACAGAAATCATGTTGGAATGGATGAATAAAAACAATATAGAAAATGGCGTTAATCGAGTTGAGTTAGACAAAGCCATTCAGATGAGTTCTAGTGTTTTTCCTTTATAATCCCAGAATTCGAGAAGGCAATTGATTTAAATCGGTAATTTTATCAATCTCAATTCGTTCCTGAAATTGTTGATGAGGGTCAAATAACACAGACGCAATCCCCGCTTTTTCTGCGCCAATTATATCCGTTTTAAAATCATCCCCTATCATTAAAGCTCTTGAGGCAGATGCCTTATTGGTATTTAATGCATGATAAAAAATTCGTGGATCAGGTTTATTGAAACCTACTTCTTCGCTGCATAAAACAGAATCAAAATACACGTCTAATCCACAATTCTTTAGCTTTATATATTGCACTTCTTTAAATCCATTCGTTATGATATGTAAGGGAAGGTTTAAGGATTTGAGCTCTTCTAAGGTTTCTATCGTATTCGGAAAAAGATTTTTTTGCAATGGAGAGATTTTCACATATCCCTCAGAAAGTTGTTGTGCCAACTTTTCACTGTTTAAGCCAAAATAGACCAATGTGTCTCTAAACCTTACAATTCTAAGCTTTTCTTTAGTGATTTTTTGTAAACTATAATCCTCCCAATAGCTTGCATTAACCGCTTTATACTTTTTATGAAAAGTATCAAAATCAAAAATATACTCAGAAAGTTTATACTTTTCAAAAAGCAAGCGCAATGCCGTTTCTGAGTTTTTATCAAAATCCCAAAGTGTTCGATCTAAATCGAAAAATATGTGTTGTATTTTTCTCATTACACTCCGTGAATAGTATAGGCAATACCGGTTAATATAAACCCATTAACAGTTGTTCCTAGCATAATAAAAGGAAAAGTTAATCGACTATGACGAAAAAACTTTGCTGTAATAATTGTACCGAGTGGTAGCGATAAAAACAAAGGAAACAACCAACAAACAATTGGTTGACGAAGTTTACTTTTAAACACAACCACTTTTCGATACATCTTAGCTTTCTTAGCTTTGTTTCTAGGGTTAGGAAATTTTCCCTGCGCTATTCTCTTCGCTTTTCGTTCTTGTGCCAAGCGCATCCAATAACTACTCGCAAAATAAAATATAGTCACTGAGAAGTAAGCGCCAGCCATACAGCTGAACAAGGTTTCCCAATAAGATAAACCCGCAACTGGACCAGCAAGTGGAGTAAACATAAATTTCCAAGTACTAAACAAAGCAAGTGATGCATATACCAACATACCTAAATCTTAATTCCAAAAGCCAAATCTCCAGCATCTCCAAGACCTGGTACAATGTAGGACTGTGCTGTCAATTCTGCATCAATACCCCCTGTCCAAATGCTAGTATTCGCGGGGAACTTTAATTGAATAAAATCTATCGCCTCCTGAGTTGCTATTGCCGAAACAATATGAATTTGTTTAGGCGTACCATACTTTAAGAGAGCTTTATAAACAGAAAACATAGAATTCCCCGTAGCCAACATGGGATCACTAATGATCAATACTTTATCTTGAATATCAGGCGCAGCACAATATTCTACATTAATATCATACTCTTCCTCATTCGTATGTTTTCTGTAGGCACTTACCAAGGCAGAATCAGCCTGATCAAAATAGTTCAGCAGCCCCTGGTGCATCGGAAGTCCAGCACGTAAAATCGTTGCTAAAATCGGTTGATCTTTTAATACATTGCCTTGAAATTCTCCCAATTGTGTTGTTACATTTTTAGCTTCAAATTTAAGGGTTTGTGACAATTCATACGCCATTATTTCAGCTACACGTTCTAAGTTTCTGCGAAATCTCATTCTGTCGCGTTGAATAATCTCATCTCTAATTTCAACCATAAATTGGGAGAATACGGAGTTCTTTTTATTTAAATCGTGTACCATTTATTCTTGAATTATTGATTCTTTTTCTTCTTTAGCTAGAACATCTATCACCTTGTACGCTATTTGTCCATCATTTGACACTACAATTACTTTTAGTGTATATTCAAACCCTGGTTCATAGTTCAAATTTTGAAGCTCCTCAATTTGAAATGTCCAATAAGGGTCAGTCGTTTTTTTAGCTTGAAAACACATCTTCTCAGACTGATTTTTACACGTTACTTTTTCTGAAGCTATTTGAATTTCAATGTCTTTTTGAGCATTAGCATCAAAAATAGTAAAGAAAAATATACTCATAATCACAACAATACCTCTCATATTTTTTTACTTTTTAATTATAGTTCCGTTAACGAAGACGAACAGATTCCACATTAAAAAAAACAAACGACTTAATTCTAACCAAAAAAGTGGATTAGTCAGCTTCTTTCCCCAGTCTTCATCTTATCATGTAAAAGTAAGCATTTTGTAGTAGATCTGTTCCATTTTAAAATATGTACATAAAAAAAGAGTTACTCCGCTATGAAGTAACTCTTTCTATAAAATTAATAGTATACCTTTATTCTATCACAAGTTTCTGAGTAGCAACTCCCGAACTTGTTTGGATGTGTACTACATACATACCGCTATGCAGTGAAGAGACATCTGCCTGAATAACATCGGAGAACAATGCCTTTTCTGAAGCTACAACTTGACCATTCATAGCATAAATAGTATATCCTTCTATTGCTTGATCTGAAGTCATCATTACTTTATCACTTGCTGGGTTTGGATACATCTTGAAATCTACAAACGTTTCATCTTGGGTAGAAAGTGACTCTCCGTAAGTACAAAATTCCGCTTCATCACAAACAAAATGCAATAAAAAGTTTGTGATATAATTTGCTGTAGTATCGTAATAATTTGCGTCATTCACATGAGGAACGTGATCAGCACCCCAGAAAGGCTTGAAACAATTTTGCAAACCTAATTCATCGGCTTTAGCATGAATCGACTGACTTCCTGCTACTTCTATAATTTCAAAAATAGCCACGGAAATCACATCTGTATCAAACGGCACAGTACCGTCTTCACTTCCATGTAAACTTAAAACTGGCGTATCATCCGCTTCCATCCATTCCACATCACCCAATGCACCTGCTAAGTTTACAATAGCCGTTACTTCCGTTGAGAAACCTGGGTTTCCGCTATCTCCTTCAATACCTCCTGTAAGGCCAGGCTTTGAAAAATCAATAGAAGATGGGATTTCAGATTCTTGATCTAAATAAGCATGATGCACAGCCATAAAACCACCAGCTGAAGAACCAACTAAATAAATGTGATCCGTATCAATTTTGTAAGGATTACCATCTTCCTCTACTGACTTATAGAAAAAACGAATAGCTGCTTTACAATCTTGAGTAGCTCTAAAAACAGCCTCTGAAGCATCCCCTTCACTTGGACCAGAAACAGATATTAAGTTATCCATACCTAAACGATAAGAAATAGAAGCAGTCACATACCCTTTTCTTGCAAACTCTTCTGCTAAAGGCACGACATCATTCCCTGTTTTTTCTCCAGCAATAAAAGTACCACCGTGCATTAAAATAATCAAAGGTCTGGCTGTTTCAGTATCTCCATCTGGTTGGCGAATATCTACAAATAAATCCGTATCGTTTCCTTCGCGATTCAAGTTATTACCATATTTAACATCTGATTCCAAGGTAAAACTGCTAAATACTTCAGTTCTATAACGTCCATCCGAGCAGTCTTGAGCTTGAGATGTAAAAAGCATTGAAAATGCTAATGTTGCTAAGTAAATTTTCTTCATAATTATTGTTTTATATAGTTTAAAATTTATACGAAAATGAAATACCCGGTATAAACGCTCTAGACGTCCAAGTACCACCGAATTGTGACTCCAAATTAACATCATCTCGTTGCCCTCTAGTGACATAAAGGAAAGAAGCATCAACTGTAAAATTATTCACAGTATAACTTGCACCAATGGAAATTCCTGTTTTATCCATGTCAGGAGTTTCTGGAGTAAGGTATCCGTCTTGTACAGGAGAGAAGTCATAATACATACCTGCACGGAGTTGTAAGTTTTCATTTACTTCATATTCTGCACCCGCTCTAAGTATTACTACATTTTTATATCTGCGCGCAGAACGAGTGTCTTGTAACTGCTCTGTATTATCCGCAAAATCAAACGCAAGCGTATCGTAACTACTCCACCCTACGTAATTCATATCAAAAGCCAAAGTTAATTTTTCTGATGCTTTAACACCTATTCCAATATTGAATACACTTGGTAAATTCAAACCAGTTTGGAATGTAGTAGCTGGAAAAGCTGTACCCTCTAATACAGAAGGAACCGTAAAACGAGCCTCACCTCCATCTAATTGAACACTTACTCCAGAACGGTAACTCGCACCGATTGAAATATTATCAGCGATGTCATAATAAACACCTACATTAAACCCGTGACCTATACCAGCACCACTTAATCGAACTTCTCCATATTCGCTATCCATGTCTTGCAGCGGGATTCCTCTTCGCAGCTCAAAATCTCCCGTTCCGAAAACGTATCCTGCACCAATTCCCAATCGGTCATTTACCTGATAAGCAATTGTCCCTTGATAAAAAATCGCACGTAATCCCATTTCTCTTAATAAGAATTGGCCTTTCCAATCATCATCATAACTGATACTACTTCCAAACGGCGTGTATACTCCTAATCCAAATACGACTGGAGAGTCTTCATTTAAACGAAAAGACACATAACCATGAAAAGGCGTTCCTATTGGATTCGTATTATTTGCCTCATATACTCCAGGAGCAAACTCTCTGTATCCGACATGCGCAGAAATAAGATTAATACCTATTAGGACCTCTGTATTGGCAAAGGCTAAAGCGCCTGGATTAAAAAAACCACTTGCCGCTCCAAGTCTCAAACCGACACCCGTATGCCCCATTCCAGCACTTCTATTGCCTTGTAAATTCACTTGAAAACCTCCCGCTATTGTAGTCCATGAAAATAGCAGTACTGTTAGTAACGTAGTTATTCGTTTCACACTGTAAGTTTTAATATTCTTTGGTAAAAATAAAAAAAAAGTCTTTCCAAAACACAAATGAGCAAATAATTAAAAGCATTATGACATTTTATATACTATGAAAAACAAATACTACGAACTTAAATAGCTTTAATATAGCTTCCAAAAGCAACTGAAACACCAGTTGAATGTCATACTAAATTACAAATAGTTTACCCTAAAGTTAAGTCTATCGCTATAAAGGACAAGTTCATGCTTTTATTTTTTAAACGATCTCCTGCTTCGAAAGAAAGGTCTAATACAATCGTCTCTCCAGCAGTAAAAACACGAAACAAGCTGTTGCTTTGTTTATATCAAGTACTACGTTTTGTCCCGAAGAATTATCTCAACAGCAAGTAATACATATTCGATTATGCACAATTATTTATTAGGGCATGAGCCACAAAACTTTCCTTTCTTTTTATACTTTTTACAGCACTTTTTCTTTTTGCAACAAAAATTTAAAGCAGAAACCTCTATTTCACTAGATTGTTGAGATAATATATGAACAGCCTCCATATTTATTTATAATTAGTCTAAACAAAAGTAAGCAAAATAATAAATGTACTGCAATTTTTCCCAAAAAAAATGGTTCTACTGTTATTTTAATGAGTTGGCTCGTCTGCAAACTCAACGCGCAATTATTTCAGAAATGGGTTACCAACAAAGGATGTAAACGTGTGTTTTTCTATGGATTAACTATAACTTATAAAGTCATATCCTCACGCCCTGTAGGCCTGTCTGACTGGTATGGCGGAGATGTAATACTTAAACGAAGGACAACGTCCTTCGTTAGGAATGAATTAAATAATTAGTACCGAAAACCTACCTTGGCAGGTTTTCGGTACTAATAAGGGATAGTATAGCTTATCGTAAACATCGGGTTTCACCCAATGTTTACAAATGCAGTCCTTTCAAGATAATTTTTCGACTTAGCTTGGCAACCCAATTACCGAACATTGATTTGCAATTAGAACGATGATTTAAAAGAACTTAAAAGAGAATTCGACGGAGTGATGTGGTAATTGCACAACGCCATATCTCCTAAAGAGCATCTGAACGCAAATTATTTGTAAGCCATAAGTATTCTGCAACAAACGAATGTATGAGAGCATTTAGATTCAACTATTTAATCAATTCAGACGCTTCCTAATAATCCACGAAGTATGGGTTTGCCCTGAATCAACCTAATTTTTTATTTATTTCAATTAAAGTCACTACATTCGTACATACAGAAAGAAATAATAACAGGGAAGAAATGGAAAACAAAGAATTAGAAGAAAAAGACAATATTGAGCAAACTGCAGAATATGATAGGACTCCTGCTATATTAGGGTACTTAACCTTCATTGGATTCATTATAGCGTTAATTATTCAAGTCAACAAAAAAGAAAACGAACGGATATTTTTGGCATTTCACTTACGTCAAGCATTTGGACTGATTATCCTAAGTATCATCTTCATTTTATCTTTTTCAATTCTTAGTGTAATTACACTCTCTTTTCATTTTGGAGCACTAAGTATTTTAAACATAATTTCTTTTCTTTTCTCAATAATTTACCTGGGGTTAATAATAATTGGGATTCGAAATGCATTAAACCAAGAGACTAAAACCTTACCTTTTATGGGAAGAAAAATAGAATCTATATTAAAAAAGACCTTTGAATAAAAAAGAATTTGATTAAACGAAAAAAAAATAGTTAGATTTGGCGACCCAAAATAAAAATTAGTACAAACATAATTAAGATAAATTAAATGGATTTAACAGGCATTATATCTATTTCAGGCAAACCAGGCCTTTATAAAGTAGTTGCTCAAGGAAAAAATAATATCATCGTGGAGTCATTGGTCGATGAAAAAAAATCTCCTGCATATTCTACAGACCGCATTTCTGCATTAGAAGACATCAGTATTTATACATACGAAGAGGATATTCCCTTGAAAGAAGTTTTCGAATCCATTTTTAAGAAAGAAGATGGTGGTTCTGCACCTTCACACAAGGAAAGTTTAAACACATTAAAAGATTATTTGGAAGAAGTGTTACCGAACTACGACCAAGATCGTGTGTATCCTTCGGACATTAAAAAATTATTTCAGTGGTATAATCTATGTGTAAATGCGGGTCTATTAAAACTGGAAGAAAATAGTGAAGCTACTTCGGAAGCGGAAGTATCCGAGGAGGAGCCAAAAGAAGCTCAAGAGAAATCAGAGGAGTAAATTCAAAAAGAGGAAAGTACTTCCTCTTTTTATTTTTTGATTGTATTAAAGCAAAAACTTGGTGATTTTTTAGCCAAGAAACATTACTTTTGAACTTTTCTGATTAATGTCACGACTATTTAGCACTATTATTTATTACTTATTGATACTGCCTATATCGTATTTGCCCTTCAAATTACTATATGGTTTTTCTACAGTGCTTTATTTTGTGCTGTACTATATTGTTGGTTATCGCAAAAAAGTTGTTCGACACAACCTATCGAATTCACTTCCGCATTATAGTCCAGAAGAAATCAAAAAAGAAGAAAAAAAGTTTTATCGTCATTTTGCCGACTTTTTAGTTGAAAGTACTAAATCCCTTACGATATCCGATAAGGAAATCCGCAAACGATGTAAGCTGACCAACCCAGAAATTCTATACAAACTTCATGAAGAAGGTAAAAATGCAATTGTACTTTGTGGTCATTACAATAATTGGGAGTACTATGCGGTAGGTATAGCTCAACAAATGAAACATGAAACAGCAGCTGTTTACAAGCCCTTAAAAAACAAGTTTTTTAACGATTTGATTTTAGGATCTCGTCAACGATTCGGAATGAATATGGTCAGTATGAAAGAGATTCCGCGTTTTTTTGCTAAAAATGCTGCAAGTAAAGCACCAACGTTAACGATTATCGTAAATGATCAATCTCCTGGGAATCCTAAAACGGCACATTGGAATACTTTTTTAAATCAAGAAACAGGATGGATGAAAGGAGCTGAGGCGCTAGCAAAAAAATACAATCAAGTAGTTTTATTCGGTTGCATACGCAAAGTGGAACGAGGTTTTTACGAAGTAACTTTTTATCCCATAACCGATAAGATTTCTGAAGAACAAGAAGGTTATGTAATTGATAAACACGCAGAATATTTGGAGATGGCTATATTGGAGAACCCGGCCTATTGGTTATGGTCACACAAAAGATGGAAGCATAAAAAACCATAGAAAAATGAGACCATCTTCTACTCCACTTGCCGAAAGAATGCGCCCTAAAAGTCTGGATGAATATATAGGACAAGAACATTTATTAAATTCAGAAAGCGGACTGAAAAAATCGATAGACGCTGGAATTATTCCTTCTCTTATTTTATGGGGTCCACCGGGGGTTGGGAAAACTACATTGGCTTTGCTTATGGCGAAACAGCTCAACAGACCATTTTACACCCTTTCAGCCATTTCATCTGGTGTAAAAGACGTAAGGGAAGTCATTCAAAAAGCTGAATCGAAAGGAATGTTTGATCAAGGTGGAGCCATTTTATTCATTGATGAAATTCATCGTTTTTCGAAATCACAACAAGACTCACTCCTTGGAGCTGTCGAAAAAGGAATTATTACCTTAATAGGCGCTACTACTGAAAACCCATCCTTTGAAGTTATTTCAGCTTTACTTTCGCGTTGTCAAGTATACACTTTAAAACCTTTATCAAAGGAACAGTTAAGTTCTATTCTTAAAAATGTATGTCAAAAAGATGAGTGGCTTTCTTCGTTAACAATTGAATTACTAGAAACAGATGCTCTTTTTAGAATTTCTGGAGGTGACGCCCGAAAACTTCTTACCTTATTCGAAATAGTCGTTCACTCGCTATCGCACAATAAAGAAATACAAATAACAAATAAAGAAGTATTAGCTGCCGCGCAAACATCTATTGCTCAATACGATAAAGATGGAGAACAGCATTACGATATTATTTCTGCGTTTATTAAATCAATTAGAGGCAGTGATCCAAATGCTGCTATTTATTGGCTTGCACGTATGATTGAAGGTGGAGAAGACCCCAAATTTATCGCAAGACGACTAATTATTAGTGCGAGCGAAGACATCGGTTTGGCGAATCCTACTGCGTTAATATTGGCTAATAATACATTTCAAGCAGTCAATCAGATTGGATGGCCAGAAGCTCGTATCCCGCTGGCACAATGTACTATTTATTTAGCAACTTCTCCGAAAGGAAATGCAGCATACAATGCGATTAATTTAGCGCAGGAAGAAGTGAAGAAATCAGGAAATTTACCTGTCCCCTTACATCTGCGTAACGCTCCTACAAAGCTAATGCGAGAACTTGATTATGGTAAAGGATATAAATATTCACACGACTACCCAGGCAACTTTGCCAAGCAAAACTTTTTCCCTGATGAATTAGGGGCATCCGATTTTTTCAAAGCGGGTAGTTCAAAAAAAGAGCAAGAAATCGCTGAAATTATTCGTAAATTGTGGAAAGAAAAATAATTCGTCTTTGTATTTCGTCAATTTATAATACATAA
>SKHH01000112.1 GCA_007117055.1 Lishizhenia sp.
CAACCCATGTTTGTTTTGGACCGTTAGCTCAGCTGGTAGAGCATCGCCCTTTTAAGGCGGGTGTCACTGGTTCAAATCCAGTACGGTTCATTTTGTGCCCTTGTAGTATAAAGGATTATTACGTCTGTCTTGTAAACAGAAGGTCGGGGTTCGATTCCCTGTGAGGGCTTCTATGCCGATATAGCTCAGTTGGTAGAGCAACAGACTGAAAATCTGTGTGTCACTGGTTCAAATCCGGTTATCGGCATTTCATACAGGAGGAGTTCAATAGACTTTTCTTTAAAGTCTATAATATAAATTTGGTCTTGAGGTCAAAGTGGTAGAGACGCCACCCTGTCAAGGTGGAGGTAGTCGGTTCGAACCCGATCAAGACCGTCCTTTTTTTTAAAGGAGTTCATTATATCATGAAATATGATACTGATGAATTGATTAATTTGCAAATGCTTTTTTAAGCATACATTGCTCCGAAGCTCATTTGGTAGAGCAAGCGGCTGTTAACCGCAAGGTTGTGAGTTCGAGTCTCACCGGAGCAGTACAGCAGGGTGTCTGAAGTTGGTATCAGGTCGGTCTCATAAGTCGATGCGTAAGCCTCGTGGGTTCGAGTCCCACCCCTGCTATTTTTTTAGTTAAATCATTTAGTTAATGATAAAAACTAAAACTCTGCGCCGCACAGAGTTTCAAAAGAAGGCGGCACACATGTCTCCATCGTCTAAATGGTTAGGACATCACCCTTTCAAGGTGAAGATGGTGGGTTCAAGTCCCCCTGGAGATATTTTAATGCTGGAATAGCAGCTGGCACATTTTATAAATCTGCTATCGTCAAGGACAACGCTCGTGAGGAATTGATCGTAATAATAATTTATTCGAGCTGTGATATGCAAATTTGCATTTTAAACTACGAAGTGTTTAACGCGAATAGAGGATCATTCGCGATACAAAATTATTCGACTTCCTCGTGAGACAGGAGAAATCTTAGTGTGCCAGTCACTAAGTATCTTATCTGATAAGATGTCTAAACATCTGGGAGTCTTACGTCCAACTTTGATTAAATTCTTTGTTGGGGCCAGTACGAGAACCTGGCTTTATTTTTAATTGATGAAAAAATATTAATTTGACAACTTTTTAAAAAAAAGTTATAATTAAAGAGTAAATAAGGGGAATTAAATATTTTCCTTTAGTTATTGAACTCCCCCACTGGGTTAAAGTGGAGCTGGCATCTTAATTGCTAGACTTACATTCATGTTCTGCGACAACAGAAGTGTTGATTGGTCTATAAATAAGCAACACCGAAAGTGCAAAAAAGGCATAGGATAACCTTTGAGTTTAATTTCAACAATGGTTCAAGTTGAGTTAAACAGTCCCTTTTAGGGTATTAAATCGCTCTTGGTTTCTGTAGAAACTTAAACACAAAGATTTAATAGGGATTTCTAATAACTTTACCCTAATTAAAGTTAAATATCATTTGGGACGCTATGTGATATTTAACAAAAGTTATTATTATCCTCTGGTGGTGGAATTGGTAGACACACAAGACTTAAAGAAGGAGGCATAAATTTGATAACCTTGTCATTTTATGTCCTAATTGCCATTCCTTGACTGAGACATATCGTTTTAGAAGGGGAAAGCAAAAAATTGAGCACTAAGTTAGGAAACTACTTATGTGAATGTAGTCAAATTCGGGGAAACCTTTAAAATGGCAATCCCGAGCCAAGTCTTGGAAACAAGAAAGGTGTAGAGACTTTACGGCTACCACCTACGTTATTTATAATAAGGTGAAGAGAAAGTCCAGACCACAAACAACCTTGTTGGCAGTGAAAACTGTAGTGGTAAGAAAATCTTGTATCCGAAAGGGTGTGCGAGTTCAAGTCTCGCCCAGAGGACTTCCACAAAAATATGTCCCAGTCGTCTAATGGTTTAGGACAACCCCCCAAGGGAAGATTAGGGTTCGAATCCTTACTGGGATAAATTTAACAAAACATGTTTGGAGGGAAAACATGAATGAATACGAATATGAAATAAAAAAAGACACTTCAGGAATTACTTATTCATTTAGTATTTTGAAAAACAAAAAAGAAATTTATTATTCTGATGGATTTAAAACCGAAGAAGAAATAAAACAGTTTGTTAAAGAAACAAAAACAATGTTTAATAACATTCACATCCTGTAAAGATAAATACTTAGAGAGGTGTCCTCACCTCTCCTTTATGTCAAGATAACTTAATTGGTAGAGTCCCTGTCTTGTAGACAGGAGGTTGTGAGTTCAAATCTCACTCTTGGCTTTCGTTTAAGCGTTTTTTTCGATTTATTTTAAATAGAGTTTCAACCGGACTTTATCTAAAAGAATAAAAAAAAACGAAATGGTGACGATTAATTATTATTTACGGCAATTAAATGATAATTATAGTTGCCTCATTTAATTTCAGTTTTGCCGGACAGGAAGTTAAATGTATCCCCAGTAGTTTTTTAACGGGAAAAACGCCTTCTTATAAATAGAAGGAGTTGTAGGTTCAAGTCCTGCCTGGGGAACTCCTTCCTTTTTGACAAAAAAACATAAAAAATATAAAATATATCTATAAGGGGAAAATCATGGATTTTTTAACTAAAAAAGCTATGACCTATGCTATAGAAAAACACCAAGGTCAATTTAGAAAAGGCAATAATTTACCTTTCGTTTCTCACCCTATAGAAGTTTATTCTATTGTAAAAAAATATAAAGATAGTAGAGAAATAGATAGTCTTTGTGCTGCAGCTTTATTGCATGATGTAGTAGAAGATACAGATACTCCTATTCAAGAAATATCAAAAGAGTTTTCTCCTTTAGTTGCAGCTTTAGTTAGTGAATTGACTAATGATATTGAAGAAGCACGAAGAGTTGGTAAAACAAATTATATGATTGAGAAAGTTATGAATTTAACTTCTTGGGCTTTAGTAATTAAATTAGCAGATATGATTGCTAATATGTCAGATAATCCAAGAGACAAAGCAATTAAAAGAACTAAAATGATTGTAGAAAAATTAACATCTGAAAGAACTTTATCTCGAACTCAATGGCAATTATGTTTTGAATTAGAAAGAGTATTAAGAGAGATTCATGGAGGTGAATAATGATTGAGAATGATTTAAAAGATATTAAATATATGGATTTTGTAAGTATTAATTATCCTAATTCATATCCTACTATTGGAGTTTTTGAAGACTATAAAGTAAGTAAGATCAAAAAGAAAAATGGTGATCCAGTTATTTACATAAAAGTATCTGGTATAGAATATGAAGATAGTGAAGGGGAAGAAGAATTTCAAATTAAAAAAATAACTGAATTACCTCCAATCACACAAATTCAATAAAGGTATTTTTTTGTTATTAACAGGGGGGGTATGTGAGTTTAAGTGTTTATATAAAAAAGAAAGAATGGGTTAATGTATATGATGCAAACGTAACACATAATTTAACTGAAATGGCGTCCAAAGCAGGGTTATATGAACCTCTTTGGAGGCCAGAAGAAATTTTTACTGGTGATATTTTCGCAAAAGATTTAATACCTTCATTGGAACGTGGATTACAAGAATTAAAAAGTGATCCTAATAAATTCAAAAAATATAATCCTAAAAATGGATGGGGTAATTATGAAGGTTTAGTGAAATTCACAGAAAATTATTTACAAGCTTGTAAAGAAGATCCTGACGGATTAATAGAGATTTCAAGGTGAATAAACGGTTGACAACTAAATTTAAAAACTGTATAATATATAGGTGGGTTGGATTATTATTGACTTGATTTTTTGGGTTACACAATAATCTAGAATGTAATTCGGTTAGGGAATTCCTTTTACGAGTTCCCGCACCTTTTTTACTTCGGTGGCCAAGTGGGAAGGCGTCTGCCTTACAAGCAGAAGATCGTAGGTTCGAATCCTACTCGAAGTAATAATGCACCTATAGCTCAGTTGGTAGTAGCAACGCTCTCATAAAGCGTGGGTCTTTGGTTCAAGTCCAAATAGGTGCATACATGCTTCAGTGCTGGAATTGGTAGACAGGGTAGTCTTAGAAACTATTTCTCGAAAGGGAGTGTGGGTTCGATTCCCACCTGAAGTAACAGTGTAGTCTAATTGGATAGGTGTTTGTTTTCTAAGCAAGATGACCTACCACAGTCAAAAAAGGAGAAGAAAATGAAATTAGAAGAGTTTAAAAAATGGTTCAAGGGGATTGAAACTTTTCAAGAAGAATTTGAAGATGCTAATAAAGCTGTATCACTTCTTTGTAAATCTTCATATCCAGTTTTTGAAATAGGAACTAATTTACAAGATAAATATATTGATCTTTTATCTGAATATATTGGTGATACAGAGGAATGGATTCCCTATTATGTATTTGAATGTAATATGGGAATAGATCCTAAAGAAGTAACGACTGTTAATGGAAAGAAAATTAAATTAGATAGCGTGGAAAAATTATATGAAGTAATTTTTAGTTAAAGGAGGTTTAATATGAAAAGAAGTTATACTGTTTTCTAACTATTTTAGTTAGGAGGATGGAATGTCAAGATCGTATCGAAAATTTCCTTGTTTCACGTCTGATGGGCAAGCTCATAAAAAATTTGCTAAACAACAAGCAAATAAAAAAGTGAGAAAAACAACAATTATTTCAAATGGAAAACAATATCGAAAAGTTTTTAATAGTTGGAATATTGTTGATTATAAATGGGTTTGTTATACCAATGAAGAAATAATTAATTTTTTAAGTTCTGAGGTATTTAATTTTAAGCCTTGGGAATTAAAATCAAGAAAGGGCCTAAAATAAACTTACTTTAAAAAGTAAGAATAGGGTAAGGAAACTTAAGGGGGCCTAGAGAGTTTCCACTAATAATGGCGGTTGAGGGGGCTATTATTTATTTCGGAGGAGGAATGCAACTTTTTAATATTGGAGATAGGGTAAGAATAAGTGGAGTGCAGGATGACATATTTTTTGAAAATAAAATCGGAACTGTAAAAGAAATAATTAATTTTGTTATTGGCGTTGAGTTCGATGATTTCAGGGAAGGTCATTGTTGTTTTAGGGATTGCAAGCCTCGAAGGGGATGGTATATTGCGTTAAATAACCCTAAAATACTAATTCAAAAACAATATGAAGAAGATAATCAATTATTATTGAATTTTGGCTAGAAAAATAAAAGGAGGAGAAACGTGAAAGCGATTTTAGAATTTAATTTACCAGAGGATCAAATTGAATTTGAGGAATCTTCAAATGCTTATAAATTATCTCTTGTTATTAGAGAATTACTTGGTGACATGAGGTCAGCTATTAAACATGATTGTCAAACACCTGAAGAAGAAAAAGAAGTTATTGAAAAATGGCGATCTCATTTGTATGAACTTATAAGAGATAAAGAAGTTCTTAATATAATAGAGGTATAATAAAATGATTGTAGAAAAATTTTCGTTACCAAGAACAAGTTCTATCGAAATTGATTTAACAGGACCTGAAGGCAATGCGTTTTGTGTTATGGGTCATGCTAGAAAAATCGCTAAGAAATTACAATATGACAAAGGTAAAATTGATCAATTGATGAAAGAAATGATGTCAGGAGATTATGAACATCTTGTTGATACATTTGAAAAAGAATTTGGTGATTTTGTTGTTTTGTATAGGTGATTATTATGACACAAAGAGAAAAAGAATTAATAAAATCTACTTTTGATATGTTGCATAAATATCTATATTTAGAGAATAATGAACCAACTGAAATCTATGAAATAGCTATGTTAGAAAAAGATAGAGATAAAGTTATGACATTAAGGAATGAATTATTAGGGAAAACATTATCTTAGTTACTGTAAAGCACCCCGAGGTCTTTAGCCTCGGGGTTTTCTGTCTTAACTTCAAATGTAAAGATATCTCAAAGGAGATTAAATGAAATTTAAAAAAATACTTAAAGACTTAAATGAGGAAGCTTTTAAAGAAGTTAATGATTTAGTAAAAAAAATGGACAGTAATGAAGTAAATAATTTAGCTGATGATTTAGAAAATGAGACTGAAGGATTTTCGTCCTCTTTTATTTTAAAAGCAAATGAAATGGGTAAGTTTAAAAAATTTATTTCTAAATACCCTAGCATTAAAGAAATCACTTCAAACTTTGAAGGTGATCGTGATTTTAGTCATTTCTATAAGAAACTTAGTGCTTATAGATAATTGACAACTTATTATGATTTTGTTATAATTAAAGAAGAAATAATGGAAGGTCAATCCGAAAGCCGGCGACGGAAACGGTCTTGAAAACCGTCGAGCAATAAAATGCCTTGTGAGTTCGACCCTCACACCTTCCGTAATACAGGGGTGAAATCGCGGGATGTGAGACTGGTTTTGGGAACCAGTAGCGGTGAGTTTGACTCTCACCACCCCTATTTTTTTTGGGTAATTTTCCTGAAGTGGTTCAGGGTTCGCCTGCTAAGCGAAACTATCGAAGAAATTTGATAATGGTTCAACTCCATAATTACCCGTAGACATTGGGATATGACCGAGAGGTTTAGGTGCTGGACTTTGACTCCAGTTACGGGGGTTCGAATCCTCCTATCCCAGCTGTGGCAGTAGCTCAGTAGGTAAGAGCGTCTGGTTGTGACCCAGAAGGTCGGGGGTTCAATTCCCCTCTGTCACCAACTTCAAAATGATAATGTGGTGTTTAAAATAACTAAAGAAGAGAATAATGCCAGTTGAAGAAAACTGGAACGATTTTAATCGCATGTAAAAAATGCAAATGATCGGTCTGGTAGAACAAGCACAGGAAATTCGAGACACCCATACATCTTTTTTTGATTCCCTGGATAAGTCTTACCATTATAAAATTGTTGGCATATTTAATACAGTTGCTATTCTGCCCTTTAGGGGGGGTATTTTTTTTGGGGGGAATTATGTCAGATGAAAAATCCGATATTGATAAATGTATTGAAAAAATTAGATCTTTAATTGATTATGATAGTTGTCAACAATGGGGGAGAGCATTAAGATATGCTGTTTCTGCGTTAGAAGAATTAAAAGAGGAAAAATAAATGCAAATCATAAAAGGTGAATATAATGTTGCTAAAGTCTATATAGATACTATAGATGATACAACTAAAGATCAAATACAATTAATGATGAATACTCCTGTCTTTGGAAATTCTAATATTGCTATAATGCCTGATTGTCATAAAGGAGCTGGTTCAGTAATTGGTTTTACTGCAACCTTAAATGATTATGTAGTTCCTAATGTAGTAGGTGTTGATATAGGATGTGGTGTGCATTCATATTGTTTAGGTGAATTAGATGATATAAATTTTAAGGAATTAGATGATTTTATAAAAAATAATATACCTCATGGATTTGGTATAAATTCTAAAGTTCCTGATAAAAATTTCTTTTATTTTTATGAAGATTTAATAGGTTGTGTTTCTAAATTAGAATTAGATGAAGAAAAAGTTTTAAAATCTATTGGGTCTTTGGGCGGAGGAAATCATTTTATAGAAGTCGGAAAAGACAGTAAAAATCGAATATGGATTACCGTTCATTCTGGATCAAGAAATTTTGGATTAAGAGTTGCTCAATATCATCAAGAAAAAGCAAGAAAAAAACTAAAAAAATATTTTATAAAAGATGATTTTAAAGATATGGAATTTTTAATAGAAAATGATGCTGAAGAATATTTGCATGATATGAAGATAGCTCAAAAATTAGCTATGATAAACAGAATAGCCATGTTAAATCGCATAACTGATTTTTTAAAAGCTGACATTGAAAATGAAATCGTGTCGGTTCATAATTATATTGATTTTTCTCATAAAAAACCTATAATAAGAAAAGGTGCTATATCTGCTAAAGAGGGTGAAAAATGTTTAATACCATTTAACATGAGAGATGGGATAGCGATAGGAATAGGCAAAGGAAATGAAAAATATAATTTTTCAGCACCTCATGGAGCAGGTAGAATATTATCTCGCAAAAAAGCATTACAAAAATTAAATGTTGATGATTTTAAAAAAACTATGGAAGGGATTTATACAACAACTGCTAATAAAAAAACATTAGATGAAGCTCCTGATGCTTATAAAGATATGAATATCATATTAGATAATATTCATGACACTGTTTCAATAGTTGATTTCATAAAGCCATTATATAACTTTAAATCAAGCTGAAGAATTGACAGAAAAACTTTTCTATATAGTTAAGATAATAATATAAGGCTTTAAAAGTCTTATATTATATATAAGCTTATTCATAAAGGAGGAAAGTATGAAAAAAGTTTTTATGGTTTTATTGTTTCTGTTGATGTTATTATCTTTTTCTTGTGAAATGGGAATAGCACCTCCAGAAAAAGGAAGTGCTACTGAAAGGTCTAGTGTTTCTGAAAGTATGTATTACCCCTTACACTTACTTAGTAATTGGTGGGGATGGGGTGAATTAACTCAATCAAGTTACTTAAGCCCAGGGACAGTTATTGTTGTTCGTCCAGGTACTTCTTGGAGTTTAGATAAAGGAACTACTGCTGAGAACATGGTCAAAAACAATCAAGTTAGAACTATTGTTATGGCAGGTGTAGGAAGTAGTTCAAGAGGAACTGCCGCTATGGCTAAATTGATTGCTAATTCATTAAATCAACCAGTAGCTGGTATTGTAACGGGATGGGGTGATTATTCTACAACCTCAACTGGCATGGAAGGTTATTTTGTCGGACGACCTAATAATGAAGCAGGAACATATTATGATAATGTTGCTTCTGCAAAATTAGTTGCTCTTTATAATGCTGGAGCTAGACCTGTTAGAGTTATTGGTCATAGTAAAGGTGCTATGGATAGTGCAAATGCTTTCTTTAGAATGAACCAATTAAACAGAAATTCCCAACTAAATCAAACTAAATTTATTACATTTGGTATGGGGGTGTTTGTTCCTTCTGGATTGAATAGCTTTGTTCAATACATTGGTGGATCTGATTCATTAGGACAACATAATATGGTTAATGATAATCCTATGATTGTCGTTCCTGGTCGAGGTCATTCATTGAATCCAGCTATGTCAATGCATGTTCCGGTAACTGGAAGACTTTAGAAAAAACTTATATCAAAAAACCCCCTCTAAAGAGGGGGTGTTGGGGAAAATAATGAAAAATTTAAATAGTATTCTACTTGAAGGTAAAATATTAAAAAAAATAGATGAAACTACTGTAATAGCTACAAATAATAATGGAGCCGATGAATTTAAAGTAGTTCACTCTTATAGTCTAAAGGAATTAGATAAAGGCGATGACATTAGAGTTGTTGGTAGTTTAATAATTTCTAATGTGAGGGACTTATTTGAAGATGTTTACATAAAGGCAGATCATATTGAACCAAAACCAAGAAGATTATGATATTGATTATACAGACATTTATGGTGATATTTTTGATCCAGACATAAATGAAAAATATTGACATCTTTTTATTAAAATACTATAATTAATGTAAAGATAAATCACTTTAGAAGAAGTTAGGAATTTTACTCCTTGCCCCGACACTGGTCTTCTAAACCAGTCCGTTAAGAGTTGGGTGGACGGCGTGTGGTTAGATTCCACCAAGGGGTATGGGAAGGTTGCTGGTTCGAACCCAGCAAGGGAGGATGGATGATCTATATAACAGGTGATACGCATGGAGAGTTAGAGACCTTCAAGTTAGGATCAAAATTTTTCCCAGAAGGCAAAAAATTAACTAAAAATGATTATGTAATAATTGTTGGTGATTTTGGATTAGTATTTAATCAAGAATTTACACCTAATGAAATTCATTGGTTAAAATGGTTAAAAACAAAATCTTGGACTACTCTATTTATAGATGGAAATCATGAAAATTTTGATAGATTGTTTAGTGATGAATTTCCTATAGTCCCTATGTTTGGTGATGAAGTAAAGAAGATATATGATGATATATATTATTTGCAACGAGGTCGAGTTTATACCATAGAAGGAAAAACTTTTTTTACTATGGGTGGAGCACCTTCTATAGATAAAGCATATCGAATAGAAGGAGTTTCTTGGTGGCCTCAAGAAGAACCATCTTACACAGAATGGAATAATGCATTAACTAAAGCTAAAGAAGTTAGAAGAGTTGATTATGTATTAACACATGACTGCCCTTCTTTTATATATGATGAATTAATATATGATGGAATTATAAGAGATAAACAAAAAAATAGTGTAAGTAAAGGATTGAAAGAATTGTATTATACATTGGAATTTGATAAATGGTTTTTTGGTCATTTTCATAATGATAGAATTTATGGTAAATTCAGATTATTATATGATGAAATAGTAAAACTTTAATTGTGAAGATAAAATCATGAAAGGAGCGAAAATGAGCACACGTTTAACTGAGCTATATAGTAGCAATGTAGTTGAAGAGCTTAGGGAGCTACAAGAGACCAAGAACACTCTCCCCTCTACCGTCTACATTATGACACATGAAACCGGTCAAGTTAGACTATCGAGGCTGCCGCATCTGATATTAAAGTGGGGCGAAGTTGAAGATGGATCTAGAAGCGTTCAGTGGTCTTCTTCCTTTGTGTATGAATTCCAGAACACAAATAGACGAGTTGTAGAAGGCACAGTAGATTATATGGATACACAAGTGGAGGTACAAACGTACAGGTAACAGAAAAAGAAATAGTAACCATATCTTTTGTTATTAGTTCTGGAATATATTACAATTTGCCCTGATGGCTGAGTGGTTAGGCTACTGATTGCAACCCAGTATTACGGGGGTTCGAATCCCTCTTAGGGCTCTTGACAAATTTTTAATTATGTTTTATAATTAATAAGTAAGTAAAAAAGTAAGTAAAAAACTTGGGGTGCTAAAAGAAAATAGGTGTTATTCTTTGTTAAATGGTTGCTTGATTTGTTTAGTTATGGATTTCCAACCAGCCCCTTTCTTATTTTTCAAAGGAGAGAAAAATGGAAGATGTAAAAAACAAATCAATTTTTCCAGCTATGTTATGGACAATAACAATCTTTTTAGCAATTTTAAAAATTGCTGGTGTAATTGATATTTCTTGGTTATTAGTGATTCTTCCTGTTTTAATTCCTGTAATTATTCTGTCAATAATAGTGGGAGTTGTTTTTATTATTGCTATTGTTTTGAGTGTTATAGCTATCATTGAAAAATTAGTTAGATAGAGATAATAAAGAACCGATAACTGTAGAAACATATTTTATGATTTCATCAATATTGTTTTGTTAAGATATTTTAAAAAATATTCATAGTGATTTTATCTTTACAAAAAAATTCAAAGGGGGATTTTATGAATGAAGATGTATTGGTAGGTTTTGTTAATTCTTTAACAAATATAGTAGATGTTAATGAGGCAACTGATTTGTTTAAAGAACTCATTAAGGAAAGGAAAGAAAGTTTAAAAACAGAAATCGTTGAAAAAGCAAGGGAAATTGTAGAAGAAGGAGCGATAATTAAAGTTCAATATAAGGATGAAATTGTTGAAGGTGAAGTTATTGCTGTTCGTGAAAAAACTTTTACTATTTTAATTGAAACAATTGAAGGCCCTAAAAAAATTCCACGAAACTTTAACGCTGTAATCATTTAATTATGTTAAGTTAATATTAAACGGGGGCGTAATGGTATCGACCTAGTAAGTAAATTCAACTGGCGTGTTCTTTTTAAATAAACGACAACTACGAAACAGCGTTAGCTGCGTAATCGACCCTTTATTCACTTATTCCTTCTATGAATAAAGGGACATTAGAAGGATAGTCTAGGGCAAGGACCTGAGCTGAGACGATAAATCAATAAAGACGGGTAAGTGTTTTTAATTAGTGGGTTTTCATAAATACAAAAAACTACTAACATCAAGTTGAATAGTTTGTTAGGGACGGCGGTTCAATTCCGCCCGCCTCCAAAAAAATTACTAAACCTAAAAGAGGTTAAACATGAAATTAAAAGATTGATAACTTTTAAAAAAAAAGTTATAATTAAAGAGTAAATAATTAAGAGAAGGAAAAATAAAAAAGGTTGATTACGATCTTAAGAATAAACCTTGGAGACAGGGTGAAAGGGATAAGGGAACACGACGCCCCCCCGCTATGAAAATAGTTCATGTAATCAAGCTGACCCCTCTATGATTTCGTAACCTGCGGAATTTTTAGAGACAGAAGGAACAGACAGTTATTGTTATGGGCAACGCTGGTAATAATAATTTCCTCGCAAGGGATTATGTTCATGCAAAACTTCTTATCTATGAAGGGGAACAGTAGTTATTTGGTGTGAGATTTGCAGTCGAGCGCTTAATAGCAGTTTGATAGGTGATGGGTAAAAACATTGTCTTGAAAAACCACAGAGTATCTCGCAAGGAGAAATGTATTTGAGGAGTGTTGTATTTTGTTTCTCAAAAAGAAACAAAGCAACTGACCAAGCACTTCTTAGTCGTTATAATTATAACTAAATAGGGAAAGGTTATATATTAGGTTAAAGTTCTAAACCAAAAAACAAGCACAAGCCTTGGTCAATATCAAACGAAAGTGGCTTAATTCCAAAACTTCTTTGAAGTAATTTGGACATTCAAAACTCGCAAGGTGGCGAATGTTAATGGGAAATCGCACATTTGAGTGTAGTAACTCTTAACTGCTCGCAAGGTAGGTGGTAGATGGAACATTGAGTAGTTTGATATAATAGAAGAAACGCTACTTCTATAAAAAAGCAGTCACGCTATCAAACCTTCTTGGAAGGTGGATAAGAAAAGAACCAAAGGGGTTGCACCCTGCGGATAATGTTTCTAATGTGATAGTATTCAATAGTATAATCTCAGCTATTTATTTTTTTTTCGGGGTAGAAGCCTATTCGGTATGGCACTGGTCTTGCTAATCAGCGATTTAAATCATTGTGGGTTCGAATCCCATCTGCTCCATAACCCTGTATATTAATTTATACAGGGTTTTTTCACTTGACTAAAAACCATAAAAGTAGTATAATTAAGTATAAAGAAAAAGGAAAAAGTAATGAGAACAATCATTAATCTAAGAAATGTTAATTATATCGAAATTGAAGAAACTGACATTCTTCCGTCTTCCACAAGAGGAGTTCCTCGTAGGGGAGATCCTTATTTTATTGTAAGATTTAATCTCGAAAAGAACCATACCATAGAACATAATGTCAAATACTTAGATATAATTGAACGACTTGAAAATGCCATAAGAGATGGTGAAAATTATTTTGAAATATAAAGGGAGGATTAATTATGGGAGGAAGATCTTTTTTTGTTCGTATGGTTGGTCAATATAAAAACGCAAACGAAGCTTTCTATGAAGCTGTAACTGAAACTCGTTACTTAAACGGGAACGATGGATATACAGGAACGATAGCTGAAAAAGATTCTTTTGTTGTTCTTGAAGTTCCTAATAGAAAAAATCCCACCGAATTTGCAGAAGAATGTTACAATTCAAATGATGGATTTTGGAATGATAAATGGGGCCCAGCTGCATGTGTTGAAGTTAAGAACACTTGGTTGAAAACCATGCGTGGTGAGAAATGGAAAGGTAAAAGAAATTTTAAAGTTTTTTACTTCTTTGGATGGGCTAGTTCTTAAATTAATTAAGAATTATTATATAAATGCGGATATGGCATAATGGTTGTGCGCCAGTCTTCCAAACTGGTTTATGTGAGTTCGATTCTCACTATCCGCTTTCTACTTTCACCATATGTTTTTTAAACCAAGGGTGATTAATTAAATGATTAATAGCCTCTGGCTTAAACCATTCACCCTTTACTCTAAACCTCTGACATACATTATGTACATGAGTTTCAAAAGTAACATCTTCTGTTTCTAAATAATATAATAATTTTAAATTTATAGAATTAGATGTTTGCAACTGTTTGATTCTTTGTTCAACGTTTTTACTACGCCCGATTTTTATGTTTTCACCATCAGTAATAAAATATATTTTCATTAAATTATTTATGAGGTTAATTATGTTGTATAAAATCAAAAAACCAGAAGATGTCAACGAATTTCCATCCTGGGTTACTTCAATGGATTATTTGGATGGTAAAATTATAAACTTAGATGATTATGAAATTATTCATGAGAGTGATTATGATTATGATTCCATAGAAATAGATATGAGTTGGACAATAAATATTGCTTGGGTACATCCCCTTCAAGAAAATAATGGTCAATTATTATTGGATATTTAATAATACTTGACACCTTTTAACAAAAAAAATATAATTAAAACAAGAAAAAGAAAGTGGCTGAATACCTTCTCTTCGGGAGTAAATCACAATTAAACAGGGATAATTGGGGAGTGACAGTTCCCTTCCTTTCTTTTTACTCACTCGCGTGGTCCAATGGTTTAAGACGCTACTCTGATAAAGTAGAGACAATGGTTCAATTCCATTCGCGAGTAACTGAAAACATGAAAAACTTTATAGTTTAACAAAAGATTTCGAAATGACATGGTTTGGAGGTTAGTTGTGGAAAAAATAAATGGATTTTGGGTTGATGAAAATCGTAATCGTTGGAATTGTAATCTGAATACAGAGGATGAGGCGCAAAATAAATCAAATACAATGAAACACTGTTACGATTGTGTTAACTGCTCAAACTGCTTAGACTGCTCAGACTGCTCAGACTGCTCATCCTGCTCAGACTGCTCAGACTGCTCAAACTGTTCATACTGCTCAGCCTGCTCAGCCTGCTCAGACTGCTCATACTGCTCATACTGCTCAAACTGCTCAGCCTGCTCAGCCTGCTCATATTGCTCAAGCTGCTCAGGCTGCTTACGCTGCTCAGGCTGCTCGTACTGCTCAGGTTTTGAATCAAATCCAAAACGGTACACAGGGGATAAAATCGGCAGCAGAAGTAAACAAACAACTACATACTGGACAGATGATCAAAATC
>SKHH01000134.1 GCA_007117055.1 Lishizhenia sp.
GTTAGGAACAAGTCTTTTAAGGTTCTTACGACTAGGATTACTGATTGGAATTTTTTCTTTGTTAAACTTTGTAGGCTTCACTCAATTAGACGAAGTAAAAAGTTTAATAGGGCCGACAGTTTCTATTGATTGGGGACATCGTTTTTTGTCAAATCCCTTAGATATTGAAAGTAGCGCATTAAAAGACCTGAAAAATGAATCGGAATTTGGTGCGATAGGCTATTCTTATGGAGCCCATTTCACGCATTTTCCTTCACCGAAAGTAGCTTTTTCTATTGGAGCGAAACAGACGGTTCGTGGTTACGATGGGCATGGACCTATTACGAATCAAGGGGTACAAAGTACAGATGCAAATGTGCGTAACTTTTATTATTACAACTTTTTGGATATTCCGATTGGTGTACATTATTACATTCATCAAGCGGCAACTTCTTATTTTGTAGGAATAAATACCACGTATGCACGATTAAATAAAATAGAACATAGAAGCGTCATTCAACAAGGCGGGATAACAAGCGACACATCTGTTGATGTCCCTGTTTCCTCTTTCGAACAGCATAATTTATTTCTTTCGATCAGTGGAGGGTTACAATATGTACGAGGGGAACGATTTATTTTTCGGTTTGAACCTTTTGTAGGAGCAGTAGTCAATAGTGTGCGAAAAGAACCGTTTAAGGAACATTTATACAGTGTAGGTTTACAACTCGGAGTATTGTATGTGCTGAAATAAACGGACGACGTAAAAAAATCATACCGATATCATACTGATTTTAAATTCAAGGGATTGCCAATCAAATTGTAATAAATGCAATAGATATTACTAAAGTTGAAAAAAAAAGTGAATTGTAAGTGACATAGAAATAGTCTCTCACACTAAAATAATCAGTAACTGATTTTAAATTATTTCTCAGGGTTTTTACACTTTTCTTCTGGTTTTGCGCCACAAAAACCACATGCTTCTCCCTCGGTATTAATAAGTGGATTGTTACTAGCACATGTACCTGCAAATTCTCCATCTTTTTTAGCCCAAATTTTAATAGCTATTCCGGCAAAACTTAATGCTAAAATTCCTATTGTAATAAGTAATAAATCCATATTGTTTTGATTAAAGTTGGTTTAACTTTTCAATCCATTTTTCAGCTTGCTCTTCAAAGGAGGAAACCAATGATTTAAATTCACTTTTAGAATTTGCAGCATTGATTTTAGTAATAGCATCGTTATAAAAACCAACGGCTTCATCAATTAACGCTTCTGATTTTTCCTTTTTACTTGGTGTATATAATTGAATGCTATACGCTTCGTCGATTACATCGTAAACCATAGCTTTTACGTCTTTCTTTAACTCTCTAATGCTAGCCATAACTTTTAATTTTCTTTACGGCAAATTTAATCATTTAATAAGGCAAACACGAATACTTTACATGAATTTGTGTTAAAAATTGTTCCTTGTAAATCGTGTTAAGGACGACTCATTCGCACTCCAAGTAACTTTTTCACCTGTTCCTAGTCTTTTTGCACCTCTTTTTATGTATTCTTTTTAACTTTGCTTAAAGTAAAAAATTCAATAACATGATAAAAGCAAACGATCCCTCATTAAGTTCGTGGGTAGAAGTACCTAGTAATTCAGATTTTCCAATCCAAAATATTCCTTTTGGGATATTCAAAACAGAACAACTTTCGCCAAGAGTAGGCTCAAGAATTGGAGATTATGTAATTGATTTAAAATCGCTTTTTGTGTTGGGGTATCTTAAAAATCTTCCTTTTCAAATTAGTGATTTCGATACGCCTGCATTAAATTCACTGATGAAACATGGAAAAAAAGCTACTTCAGATTTAAGAAATCGCTTATCTAAATTGTTTTCGAATGATAATAATGATTTGAAAAATAACGAACATCACGTTAGCCAAGTGCTGATTGATGTTACAGAAGTTGAAATGTTGATGCCTGTTCAGGTAGGTGATTATACTGATTTTTACTCCAGTAGGGATCACGCAACGAATGTAGGAACAATGTTCCGCGACCCAAATAATGCACTGCTTCCAAATTGGCTTTGGATTCCTGTAGGTTACCATGGAAGAGCGAGCTCCATTGTTCCTTCTGGAACTCCAATTCATCGACCAAAAGGGCAACAGAAACCAGCCGAGGATGCAGATCCTATTTTTGGTCCTTGTAAGCTACTTGATTTTGAATTGGAAATGGCGTTTGTGACGTTTGACGGAAAGCCGTTGGGTGATTCGATATCAACACAAGAAGCAAAAGACTATATTTTTGGAATGTGCATCATGAATGATTGGTCAGCAAGAGATATTCAAAAATGGGAATATGTGCCACTTGGGCCATTCTTAGCGAAAAGTTTTGCATCTTCTATTTCTCCTTGGATTGTAACCATGGATGCTTTAGAGCCTTTTAGTATTGAAGGTCCAAAACAAGAACCAGAGGTGTTGCCTTATTTGAAATACGAAGGGAACCATCACTACGATATTCACTTGGAAGTAGGAATTCTTCCAGAAAAAGCTGAGGAAACAGTGGTTTGTGTTTCAAATTATAAACACATGTATTGGAATATGGCACAACAATTAGCACATCACTCTGTAAATGGTTGTAACATTCGATGTGGTGATATGATGGCTTCTGGAACTATTTCTGGACCAACTCCATCTTCGTTTGGTTCTATGCTAGAAATTTCTTGGCGAGGCACAAAACCTGTAGCAATGAAAGATGGTTCTGAGCGTAAATTTATTCAAGATCATGATACGGTTGTAATGCGCGGACATTGCGAGAAAAATGGTGTTCGAATTGGTTTTGGTGAAGTCGAAACAAAAGTGTTACCAGCAAAGGATTAATTTTTTAGTTGTACGGTGGAAGAGTATCCAAAAAGAGACATAGAGCAGGAGCGCAAAGAAATTCTTTCGGCTTTTAAAGGCTTACTACGTGTGACTAAAGATCAGCGTAATCAGCATGAAACGAGAATGATACGCAAAGCTTTTGACGTTGCTGTGGAAGCGCATAAAGACATGCGTCGTAAATCAGGGGAGCCATATATTTATCATCCGATTGCTGTGGCGAGAATATGTGCCGAAGAGATGGGGTTAGGACCTACTGCTGTTATTTGTGCATTATTGCATGATACAGTAGAGGATACGCATATAACACTGGAAGATGTCGAAGAACTTTTTGGAGAAAAAGTTAAAGAAATTATTGATGGTTTAACCAAAATCCCAGAGGTATTTGATGAAAGTGTTTCGATTCAAGCGGAGAACTTTCGTAAAATGATCCTGACGATTTCAGATGATTTACGCGTTGTATTAATAAAGTTAGCGGATCGTATGCATAATATGCGTACACTAGGCAGTATGCGTTATGATAAACAGCTTAAAATTGCTTCGGAAACGAATTTTTTGTATGCTCCATTGGCACATCGCTTGGGACTTTATAACATTAAAAGTGAATTCGAGGACATGTGTTTACAATACATGCAACCCGAAGCATACAAAGAAATAGAGGAAAAGTTAGAGAAGACGAAGGCGGTGCGTCAGCGCTTTATTCGGAGGTTTATTCACCCTATAAAAGAAGCGTTGACCAACGAAGGGTATGTTTTTGATATTAAAGCAAGAACGAAATCCGTAGCTTCCATTCACCGAAAGATGCAGTCGAAGCAAATTCCGTTTGAGGAGGTGTTTGATTTATTTGCAGTTCGTATTATTTTGGATACTCCCGAAGAATTGGAAAAACCAGATGCATGGAGAGTATATTCGATTGTTACTGATTTTTACCAACCCAACCCTAATCGATTAAGAGATTGGATTTCTACACCGAGAGCGAACGGTTATGAGTCGCTTCATACAACAGTTATGAGTCCTCAAGGGAAATGGGTAGAGGTTCAAATAAGGTCAAAACGAATGGATGCTATCGCTGAAAAAGGACTAGCAGCTCATTATAATTATAAAGAATCAAAATCGGGAGATAATAAGTTTGACCGTTGGATTGCTGAAATTCGCGATTTATTAGAAAACCCGTCTCAAGACGCAATGGATTTTGTGAATGAATTCAAATTGAATTTATTTAACGATGAAATCTATGTTTTTACGCCAAAAGGAGAACTAAGGGTACTTCCTACGGGTGCAACAACTTTAGACTTCGCCTTTGATATTCATACCGATATTGGACTTTCCTGTTTAGGAGCAAAAGTGAACAATAAGCTTGTTCCGTTGAGTCATCAATTAAAAAATGGACA
>SKHH01000221.1 GCA_007117055.1 Lishizhenia sp.
GAAGGTTTAACAATAATTTCAAGCACTAATTTATGATCATCTTGCCAAACTTGCGAAGTAAACGAAACTTTTGGTCGACAAAATAAATCAGCAGCACCTTCGATGATGTGGTATTCTTCCTCAGGGATAACACCGACAACTTTTCCATTGTCTTTAACACCAATTAAAAGTGTTCCGCCGTCAGAATTAGCAAAAGCAACCAGTGTACGCGCAATTTTTTTAGGGTCATCTACCCTAAACTTAAAATCTTGTGTTTGATGCTCTCCTTGTCTTATTCGTTCTTTTAATTCTTCCACGACCTCACTTTTAGCAAAGATAATCAATCCCTTTTTCAAAACGTAGTTTTTTGAAGGATTTGACAGGGCAAACGCATTTACTTTTGTACCGATAGCGATATTTCATACAAGGCAGTAATTTTTAAGTCATTAAGCTTTTTCTCTAGATTAACTATGGCGTAAAAAGTCATATCCTACCACACTGTAAACCTGTCTGACTGGTATGGCGGAGGTGTAATACCTAAACGAAGGACGATATCCTTCGCTAGGAACTAATTCTACGCACAACCTTAATTAACTACCTAAACATCCTTCGAAGCAAACTCCTCATTCTGTTTTTCAAGCAGTTTATCCCAAATCTGATTTACTGAAGCCAACATTACCCGTTCTTCATCTTTCATAGCTACTTTTAGAACATTAGGATCTTCAAAGTAGTGCTTGATAAAGTTGGTATCAAAATCTCCTGTTCGAAATGCTTTGTGCTTCATTACAAATTTTCCGAAATCCAACGTGGTACGCAAGCCTGATATTTGATAATTGTCAATTGCTTCAATCATACGATCTATGGCTTCGGTGCGATCTTTTCCGTAAGTGACTAATTTTGCAATCATTGGATCGTAATAGATAGGGATTTCCATCCCTTCTTCAAAAGCATCATCTACTCGAACATAGTCCGCTGTTGGTTTTTTATAGCGTTTGAGAACCCCAATATCAGGTGTAAAGTTGTTTAGGGCATCCTCTGCGTAAACCCGCACCTCCATTGCGTGACCTTTCATGGAAATTTCTTCTTGCTTTAAAGGTAGCTTCTCACCTCTAGCCACACGAATTTGCCATTCTACTAAATCCAAACCCGTGATTTCTTCTGTAACAGGGTGTTCTACTTGTAAGCGAGTGTTCATTTCTAGGAAGTAGAATTTCAAATCTCCATCCAATAAAAACTCAACCGTTCCAGCTCCTGCATAATCACAAGCTTTTGCCACATTACAAGCCGCCTTTCCCATTTCTTCACGCAGTTCTGGCGTTAAGATCGCACTTGGAGCTTCTTCAATGACTTTTTGATGCCTACGTTGTACACTACATTCTCTTTCAAATAAGTGCACCACATTTCCATGATTATCAGCAAAAATTTGAATTTCTATGTGTCTGGGCTTTGTAACGAACTTCTCAACAAAAACAGCATCATCACCAAAAGAAGAGCGTGCTTCCGATTGCGCAAGTTTCATTTGTTCTTCCATATCTTCTTCACGTTCAACCAAACGCATTCCTTTTCCACCGCCCCCAGCAGATGCTTTAATCAATACAGGAAAACCAATTTGTACGGCTATTTCTTTCGCTTTATGAAAGTCAGAAACCGCTTCATCGATACCGGGCACTAACGGAACATCATACGATTTTACACGCTGTTTTGCACTCAATTTGTCTCCCATCACGCGCATAGCATCAGAAGAAGGCCCAATCAAAATAATTCCATTTGATTTCAACCTATCCGCAAAAGCTGCATTTTCAGATAAAAAACCATAACCCGGATGAATAGCGTCAACATTTAATCGCTTGGCGACTTCAATAATTCTATCTTGTACCAAATAACTTTCTGAAGAAGGAGAAGGGCCGATATGCACCGCTTCATCCGCTTCAAAAACAAATGGAGCATTCGCATCAGCATCAGAATAAACAGCTACACTTTTAATGTTCATTTTACGAAGCGTTCTAATCACTCTTCTTGCTATTTCACCACGGTTGGCGATTAATACTTTTTCAATTTTCATCTTTTTTATCTTCCTTTAATTGTCGTTTATGTTCATCTATCACCTCCTGAGGGATAGCTCTAAATCGCGATTGATCTCTGTAATCAAGATTTTTATCTTTTCTAAAAAGATCCAAAATAAATTGAATTAATTTAAAGTCCTGCAAGTTATAAAAATCTTCACGATAATTAACCCCAACTCCTTGTGTAAAATGCCCTCTTTGCGTATTCTGCATTACTGAATTCGTATTTGATTCGTTAAAAACATTGACCCGAAACGTTCCCTTTTCATTAATCAAGTACTCAATAAAAACATCTCCAATTAAGTTATTTTGATTGGCACTTGCTTCGTTGTATTGTCCCACACCAAAAGACCCTGAAACGATCAATCTATCGTCCATAAACCCCTTTGTCACTCCAAATTCGACGGAACTCTCTCCAGTCAGCTCATCACTTTCTAGGGCCACATTCATTTTATAATCATCTGAAACACGAGCTAACAACGAATTAATTTGTGTAGAAACAAGATCTAAAGCGGCATTTCCTCCAGCACCTTGAGCTCTTCCTTCTTGTCCTGCCAAAGGTAAAAAACGTTTCATGATTAATATAGAGAAAAACTGTCGATTTAACTCATCTCTATCACTTCTGATCCTCGATATAACAGCTTTTCCTGCTTCATTTGCCCTTGGAGCTGCGAGATCAAAAGAAATCTCTGGTTTATTCATATCTCCCCGTAAACGCAAGTAGGAATATATCTCTTCGTTATCTGATGTTTTACCTTCTACCACATCAGCCATTACCACAGATAAGTTGGCATTCGTTTTATAATATGTTTCAATGTCTAACATAGCGTTAAACGGACTACCGGTCCATTGAACCGTCCCGCCAGGCACAATAAAGAAGTTTTGTTTGTAAGGTCCCATCACAAAATTATACACCCCTTCTGATAACCTATATGTTCCATTTAACGCAATATCGCCATAGTTGTCTAAATTAATTAAAAAATTACCCTGTCCGAATGCTGTAATTTCATCGCCAATATTATCATCAAAAATCAATTTCACACGTGCATCAGGTGTAACTTCAAAATTGAGTGACAAATTAACTCCCGTAAAATTAATTCCCTTTTCTATTTCCTCCTCTACCTTTTCTTCCAAGGTCTTAAAAGTAATGAAGCCATCTTCTTCAATAGTGGTTGGACCATACATTGGGAAATTAATCCATGTCCCTCTTCTCGTTTTTGCATTTACTCGAATGGTCATATCGTCGGCCGAACCAGAAACACTTGCCGAACCCGTCATATAAGCATTTCCATAATACAATACACCTTCCTCATATCTTGTTTTCATCACCAAGAAGCGGTCTATCTTCAGAGGTTCACTTGGGTTATTAGGATTTCTTAATCGGGGGTGGTTTTCAAAATCAAAATTCAACTCATATAAAAAGTTAGAGAAGTTATCGTGCAAAAGTTGACCAACAATAAAGCCTGTATTTCCTTCTTCATCTTTAACGGGCATAGCGTCAATATAAATTCCGTGTCGATCGGCTTTAACATTTCCTGAATAATAAAAGTTTGCTCCAAGCAACGCCAAGTTTACTCTTCCTCCTTCTAAATCAATGCTTCCTTCTATACGTGGTTCCTTTAGTGTTCCTTTTAATTCAAAGTCTCCCAGTAGCTCTCCACGTATTCCGCTAACTACTTGTGGGTCTAAAAATGAATTTACAACTGAAATATCTGTTCTATAAAAATGCATTAAAAAGTCTAAATTCTCAGCTACTTCGTTACCTAGCAGGTAGTTCCCACTGAATTCAAATGTTTTTTGTTGCTGAAAAAATAGATCTCCATTCATGGCTATACTATTTGTTCCTGCTATATAATTTGCTTCAAAGTTTACATTACCTACCTCTCTATCGTCTATCACTAAGTCAACCACATTACTTATCCCAGCAAATTTAAGTTCTGTAAAAGGCTCTTGAATATATCCAGATAACCAGGCTCTACCAGACAACTCATTTTCTGGCAAAAGAATAGCTGCAATATCCGATAAGTCTAAATTTTCAACTTCAATGTTAAGTTTATCTTGTGGAACTTTAGAAATTTGTCCCTGAATATCAATAAACTGATTTTCCCGCTCTAATCGAAAGTCTTCTATCAGGAAACAATCGTAAGAAAAGTTAATGTGTGCCTGATCTTTTAGCTCCCA
>SKHH01000160.1 GCA_007117055.1 Lishizhenia sp.
CCTTGCCAATTTCCTGCTACGGCAAGACCAGGAAGTATCCCTGCGTCAAAAGCATTGTTCCTGTGGGCTTTCCAAATGGATTTTTGGCTATCGTGAAAGATTTCAGGAACAACCGATGGACGATTTTGTACTCCATGAATGTTGAACGTTCCTTTGGCATAATAACTAAATATGAAATCCATATAACGACCTGTAATTCCTCGAACGGATTTTATTTTGTAATTATCATTTGTAAAATAATACGCATTTATACTGCTGGAAAATGTGGATAAATCATTGAGTAATTTTTTAGTATCGTTTAATTGGACGTTAAAACCTTCATAAACGTGCAAATCGTATTGAAAATAAATCTTGTCCAGCTGAAAACCAATATCGAAATCAAAGTAATTCGTAGTGCCATAATTTGTTGGGTTTCTGAAGTATCCAGGTAATTTAAAATTTAATGCCAGATCTAGCCATTTGTAGGCAATTCCAATTCCAAAAACGGGATTCATATTGTTTCGGTAACGAGCTGTTCCAAAATTATCACGAATGCGAAAAGGCGCAGCATTATAGCCAATACTCGAATAGGCAACAATTTGATCTGTATAAAAGTAGTAAGGTTTCTCAGGAACACTGTCTTGAGAAAAACTCCAGCTGTAACAGAAGCATATTAATATTAGACACAGGATCTTATGCATAAATACAAATGTAATTATTTGAATCGGGTTCTAAACATAGGTTCGATTTTGTGCAGTATTCGTTGTCCTTTGCGAATAAGGTCTCGGTTCGAGTTAGCATCTATAAGGACGATATACATCAACAATGGGTGAAGCCCATTGTTAATAATACGCCCTTGGTTAATAATACCCCCCTGTCAACATCGTCCTGAAGGGACGAAATCCACCTCAGTTACCCATTCACGAGCTCCTAATTCATCACTTTTTAGGTATAGTTCTTAATCCCACACATACTTTTCATCATAGGGAACATCATACTTCTTTAAGAATGCCCGATACTCGCTCTGGAAGGTTTTCTTTTTATGATGTTCTTTTTGATTTGCGATGTAATTTGTGACTATTTCCACTTCAGCTGGGTTTACAGAAAAAGCTCCATAGCCATCTTGCCAGTAAAAATTCGAATATTTATGTCCTTTTGTTTTGATCCACTTTGAGGAATCCGACTTTAACTTTTTCATGAGCTCAATTAGTGTTACTTTTTTCGATAACATACACAGTATATGAATATGGTCAGTATAACCCCCAACTTTTAAAACTTTGCAATCAAGATTATTGCAAACTCCACCGAGATAGCTATGAAGTTCGGCTTCTATAGTATCATCGATTATTCGTAAGCGATGTTTAGTACTAAAAACTATATGTATGTAATTTTTAACTAGAGACTGTCCCATGTTGTCTTGTTTTGTTGTTTGTACTAAGCCCTTTCAGGGCTAGTTATTATATTGTGTTTTAAACGATGGACTTCGTCCTTCGTTATTGTATATCACCCATTCAGGGTGAGAATACACGTTACATATAAAAATAGAAATAATAAATTTACGTACCAATTTTTCATTTCTTTCTTTGAAATTTTGAAACCGCCTTGAAAGGAGAACAAAAGAAGAAATCCGTTGTGAATAATGTTAGTGCGTGAAAGTCCTGCAAGGAGGACATACATCAATACTAGGTGAAGCCCCTTGATGCTGATACATTCCACATCAACATCGTCGTTATAGTCCTGCAAGGACGACATACATTAACAATGGGTGAAGCCCATTGTTAATAATACGCATCTCCGTCAACATCGTCCTGAAGGGACGAAATACACAGCATCTTTTCCATCTTGAAAAACCAGAGATCCCGCTGAATTAACCTCCACAGCATTTTCCAAGCTCACAATAGGTAGCATTTCTAGAAATATCCTTAAATTCGCAGACATTCAATTTGAAAATTAATAAATATGAGTTACGATATTATAGTTTTAGGAAGCGGTCCTGGGGGATATGTAGCAGCAATTAGAGCTTCTCAGCTTGGAATGAAAACGGCAATTGTAGAGCGTGAAGAATTAGGAGGAATTTGCTTAAATTGGGGATGTATTCCTACAAAAGCCTTGTTGAAAAGTGCTAATGTGTTCGAATATTTAAATCACGCAGCGGACTATGGAATTAAAGTGAGTGGGGGAGAGGCCGACTTTGGTGCGATGATTAAGCGCAGTAGAGGTGTTGCAGAAGGTATGAGTAAAGGGATTCAATTTTTGATGAAAAAAAATAAAATTGATGTAATTAAAGGTAGTGGAAAAGTATTGGCTGGAAAGAAACTTGAAGTAACAGACGATAAAGGAAATAAAGAGACGTATGCAGCGAGTAAAGGTATAGTGATTGCGACTGGAGCACGTTCAAGAAAATTACCAAACTTACCTCAAGATGGAAAAAAAGTAATTGGTTATAGAGAAGCAATGACGTTAGAAAATCAACCGAAAAAAATGGTGGTTGTTGGATCTGGTGCAATCGGTGTCGAATTCGCATATTTTTATAATGCAATAGGAACAGAAGTAACCATCGTGGAGTATATGCCAACGATTGTGCCTGTGGAAGACACAGACGTTTCTAAGCAATTGGAAAAATCGTTGAAGAAACAAGGTGTGAATATTATGACTGAGTCTTCTGTCGAGAAAGTAGATACGACAGGTGACGGTTGTAAAGTGACGGTTAAGACGAAAAAAGGCGAGGAAGTGATTTCTTGTGATGTTGTGTTGTCTGCTGTTGGAATTGAAGCGAATATCGAAGGTGTTGGATTGGAAGAAGTTGGAATTGCTACTGATAAAGGTAAGATTTTGGTGAACGATTATTACCAAACTAATATGCCAGGTTATTATGCGATTGGTGACTGTGTTCCTGGTCCTGCATTGGCTCACGTAGCAAGTGCTGAAGGAATTATTTGTGTGGAGAAAATTGCTGGTCATCATCCAGAACCTTTGAATTACAACAATATTCCGGGATGTACATATTGTTCTCCAGAAGTAGCTTCTGTGGGACATACAGAGCGTTCTGCGAAAGAAGCGGGTTACGATTTAAAGATCGGTAAATTCCCGTTCTCGGCATCAGGTAAAGCAAGTGCTGCTGGTGCTAAAGATGGTTTTGTAAAACTTATTTTTGATGCGAAATACGGTGAGCTATTGGGTGGTCACATGATTGGAAGTAATGTTACTGAAATGATTGCTGAAATCGTAGCGGTGCGTAAATTAGAAGTAACTGGTGAAGAGTTGATTAAAACAGTTCACCCTCACCCAACGATGTCTGAAGCTGTAATGGAAGCAGCTGCTGCGGCATACGATGAAGTGATTCACTTGTAATACTTTTTTTAATGAAATAAATAAAACTTCTCAGTGGAAACATTGGGAAGTTTTAGTTTGCACACTATGCGTTTCAGTAGTTTTATTTTCGTAGTTTTTTTGTTGTGTGCTTGCGAAAATGAAAGCGAGACAGAAAAATTGTATTCCCTTTTACAAGTATGCCACGATGAATTTTATTTGGATTATGGTGTAAAAGCCAGTGACAGTTTAAGGGTTTTTGAGTCGCACCTTATCGAACAAAAATTATTGTTCAATAACTCTCCTACTGCTTATAAAACCCTGTTCAGAAAGCTATCCAAGGAGTTATATTTTACACCTCCGTTGCCCATGGATAACTTCAATAACGCTTTATTATATAGAAATCCAGAAGATTTATTTCAATGCATGGAAGAAACCTTTCATATAGACTCTTCTGCATTTATTCATTTAAGCTATTACAAGGCCAGTAAGCAAATACGAGAAGTTATGCTGGAGTCAGAAGAAGTCCCAGTCCAATCAATTTTTGAAATTTACGCATCACAAATTAACGAAGAAGAGTACGCCATGCCTTATGTTAAAGACGCATTGTTGTTGTTTTTGTATCGTTGGTACTTTACCAGTAAATATGACCGTTCTATTCCCCTAGAAATAGAGGAGGAGTAAAAAGAAGTAGAAGATTAAAGTGAAAGTGATAGGCTCTTTCGTCTCTCCTCAGCATTGCTAATTTCCGCTTTCGTTGATAATGTTTTGCTCCTTAAATAATCGGACAAAATTATATTGATAAATCTATAATTTTGAAAGATGGAAAAAAGAATGTTTACCAAGGAAGAGAATCTGGTCATTATCATGGAGGTTTCGGAACATGTACTTAAAGCATTGCTCTTAAATGGTTTAAACAG
>SKHH01000202.1 GCA_007117055.1 Lishizhenia sp.
AAAACACAATAAACGTTGATGTTTTAAGCTTCATAGTAAGCAGTATTTAGCATAAATATAAGTGTTTTTAATAAAATCCAAAAAATAAGGGTAAAATAACGCAAACTATTTGATAATTGAGTTATCCATCACCGCCTCAAACATGACTCAAAAACACTTCAAAGGAACAATATATAAAACTATTTATTTGATTTTTAAGTACTTAGAATCTAAAGGTGAAAAGCTTATCATACTAGCAATTTTTAGAAATCGCTTAACAGTTTAATTTGATTTCTGTACAACAATAACTTTTTATCATTTTCTAACTTCTTCAAAAGCCGAGAAATAACAACTCTAGAAGTAGCCAAATCATTTGCTATCTGTTCATGAGAAAGATTTATTAAGGAGGAGTTTATCGTTTCTGATTTTTGTTTTAGATAATGAATTAATCGTTCGTCTAACTTTTGAAATGCTACTTGATCAATCGTGTGCAACATTTCATTAAAACGATTTCGAATGGTTGTCATTACGAAACTTTTCCAAGTAGGATATTTCATAAGCCACTCGTCCATGACATAAATCGGCACAGTGATCATTTCAACGTCATCTTCAGCAGTTGCTTTTATTTCAGAAGGAAACTGTTCCATACAGCAGGTAAAAGTCATAGCGCAGCTTTCATTGGAATTTACGTAATACAATAAAATTTCTCTTCCTTCTGTATCCATACGAGAAACCTTCACTATACCTGAGATAATGATAGGCATTACCCTCACTATTTGACCATAATCTAAAATTGTATCCCCTGCTTTCGCTTCAACAAACACAGATTTTGCCGCTAACTCATCGAGTAATTCTGGCTCAAAAACTGTCTTAAAATGTTCTATTACTTGCATACTTCAAAAATACAGAATATTCTCAAACCCTACGTTTAATAATAGAATAAAATCACTTATTACGTTTGTAACTTTCACAACATAAATTTTAGATTATAGATACTCGAAAATACTTTGAACATTCACTACTTTTGTAGCCGTATGAAAATCAGCTGGTTTTTATTTTTTATTAGCGTTTCTTCTGCATTGTTTGGTCAATTAACACAAACGGTCAGAGGGACTATTATTGATGAGGATGCTTTAATGCCTCTTCCTGGCGCAATTATTAAAGTTATTGACAGCGAACCATTGATTGCAGCAACCAGTAACTTAGATGGTTCTTTTTCACTAAAAAATGTACCTGTTGGAAGAATAGAATTAATCATCACATTATCCGGTTATGAGACACGCACCATTCAAAACTTAGATGTAACAGCAGGAAAAGAAATGGTGCTTAACGTTAAACTACAAGAATCATTTACAGAAACAGAGGAGGTAATCATAAAAGCCAAAAAACAAGGCGATGTAAATAATGAGATGGCCTCTGTAAGTGCCAGAACATTTTCTGTAGAGGCATCACAACGCTATGCGGGAAGTGTAAATGACGTAGCTCGAATGGCTCAAAATTTTGCAGGTGTTCAAGGAAATGATGACTCTCGAAACGACATCATTGTTAGAGGAAATTCGCCGATTGGGGTACTCTATCGTTACGAGGGAGTGGATATTCCAAACCCTAATCATTTTGCTCTTTTGGGAACAGCAGGAGGACCAGTAAGTATTTTAAACAATAATGTTTTAGATGATTCCGATTTTTTTACAGGAGCTTTTCCTGCGGAGTATGGAAATGCGTTAGCTGCTGTATTTGATTTACGTATGCGAAACGGGAACAATGAGAAACTCGAGTTTGTAGGCCAAGTCGGATTCAATGGAGCAGAATTATTAGCCGAAGGCCCTATTAATCGCTCAAAAAAATCCTCTTTTTTGATTAGTTATCGCTATTCTACGTTAAGACTATTTGCTTTAGCTGGTGTGAATTTTGGAACAGGTGTTGCCGTTCCTGATTACCAAGATGTAAACTTTAAATTAAACTTCCCAAATTCTCGTGGATACACCTCCGTTTTTGGGTTAGGAGGGATTTCTAACGTATCGTTTGAAGGAGACTTAGAAGCATCTAGTTCCAACTTATTTGCTAGCAGTGAGGAAGACTTGATTTTTGATTCAAAAATTGGTGTAATTGGGATAAAGAACCTCTTTAGACTTAATGACAAAACCTACCTGAAAACGACCGTTTCTACCTCAGCAACAGAAAATGCTATTTCACAAGACTCTTTATTGCCTCCACTTTTTGAACCTCGTCCAAATTACAGAAACTACTCCCTAGAGGGTAGGAATAACATTAACACCCAACTCAACTACAAACACAATACGCGCAATCTTTTTAAAGGAGGAGTTGTATTGGACCGACTATTCTTTAATTTAAACGACTCCCTTTACGTCTCTATTTGGGATCAGTGGGCTACTTTAACCGATTTTGACGGAAGTACATTTTTAATTCAACCTTACGCACAGTGGCAGCATCGCTTTAATAAACGTTTAACCCTCAATCTAGGGATACACTATCAGCGTTTTCTGCTAAATGGCAGCGACTCATTTGAACCAAGAGCGGGTTTGATTTATCAAGCTTTTCCAAGACATAAATTTTCACTAGGTTATGGAAGACATGCGCAAGTCCCTCCTACACGAATCTATTTTAGAGAAGTGTTTTTACCTGATGGCCAAGCAGTAGGAAACCCTAACCAAGATTTAGGAATGACGGAAGCCAATCACTTTGTTTTATCTCATACGTTTAGAGTAACTGAAAATATTCAGCTAAAATCAGAACTCTACTACCAAGACATTAAAAATGTCCCCGTTGACGTACAAAACAATAGTTATTCTTTATTAAACTTTGGAGCAAACTTTGACCTTGTATTTCCAGATAGCCTTGTAAATGGAGGAACAGGTCAAAACGCAGGAATAGAGTTTACATTGGAACATTTCATGAAAAAAGGGTTTTATTTTATGCTAACTTCCTCTTTCTATCGTTCCTTTTTTACAGGAAGTAACCAGGAACAGTTTTCTACAGCTTTTGACGGAAGGTATACGGCTAATCTACTTGCTGGAAAAGAATTCTTTTTTGAAAAGAAATCCAATAAAGTACGTTCTCTTACCGTTGACTTTAGAATGGGAATAAATGGTGGGCAACGACACACTCCCGTATTAGAAACAATTTCACAAGAAACAGGACAAATCGTTTTTGATTATACACGCACAAATGAATTACAATTTAAAGATTACTTCCGAAGCGATTTACGCATTGCCTATAAAGTAAGTTCAAAAAAAATAACACAAGAGTGGGCAATAGACCTAAGGAACTTAACGAATCGACAAAACATCTTTACTCAAGAATATATTCCTGATGAAGGACGCTATCAAAACACATATCAAATTGGTTTTTTACCCATTGGTCAATGGCGTATTTACTTCTAACGAACGCAGAATATTTCTTTTTCAATGCGTGTTTTGTGTTTTTGGTACTTTATTTGAAGAGATTTTTGTTAACAGTAAAAGATTCTCACTATTTTTGTCGTCCGTTTGAGAAAAATGATGAGTTATTGAAATAACATAGAGTGATGAAGATTGAAGTGATTTACCTCCTGCGCCAAAATGAATTTGAAAAAGTTTTAGCTGATTGGGCTACAGATAAGAATATTGATTATAAACAAGTTAATATTGATGACGACAACTTAACTGAAACTGTTGATGGCATTGTTATTTTTCACGAAAACCACAACTTCAATAAAGAAACGCTTGAGCTTCATGATTCACTTACCAAACATAATAAATTAAGCTACAAAGTAGATATCAATGGTACTTTAGCTGCTACTAGTTCGAATTTCAAAATGTGGGTAGATCGAAATAAAGCTAAAAAACTTCTGTTTTTAGGAGACAACGCTGTTGCTCAAAATGAAAATTTTGAGCGTTTTTTAAAGCATATCTGCTAACCATTACTACCCACCTCTCTTTTTTACATCAGCCAGAAATTAATAGAATATCACCTGTGACAAGATTGACTCCTTGAGTATCAAGAAGAATACTGTTAATACTAAATCTTGATTCTCTATAACTGAATCCTCTATTTTACATTCTTTATGATAAAAGCACCCTTTTCCGCATTGCTATTTTAACTATTATTCTTTAATTTGTTAAGAATCTAAATAGAAAGGTTTTCACAAACATTAAATCACATGAAAAACATATTAGTATTAGGAGCAGGGCTGTCATCATCATCATTATT
>SKHH01000229.1 GCA_007117055.1 Lishizhenia sp.
CCAAACGGTTCGGATTACAACACAGCGATGCTATGTGACAAAACAGGACGTCATTTAGTCATGATGCCCCACATAGAACGCTCCATCTTCCCATGGAATTGGGCGCATTATACAGAAGGACGAAAAGACGAAGTTTCACCATGGTTGGAAGCGTTTGTGAATGCTAGGAAATGGTTGGAAGGGAAGTAGGATAAATGTATAATTGAATGGGCGTATTTATTGTTTTGTTGTAGGGGCGTATTGCAATACGCCCCTACAACAAAACATACGCCATACATGCACTAAACACACTTGTACTAACATTAAATAAACTAAAACTATGAAATACATTTTTTCAATTTTAACCCTACTATTTCTGCAAGGTTGTGACGCAGAAAAATTAACAAAAACACCAATGGATCAATTTATTGGTACTTGGAAATTAGAAGGAAGAGGTATTCTAGAAAATATAGAAATTGAAATTTTCAAAAATGAAGATGGTAGTTTTCGTGGAAAAGTAAATAGTTTAAATGACAACAAATATGTCCATCTTTTTATGGAAGTTGGAGATGATATAATTACAGGTATTCAAAGAAGTTCTAATTATCAATTTACCATAACCGAAAAGAAAATTGCCGCTCCTCTTTTTGCCGCTTATGGACAAAACACATCAAAAGAATTTGCTGCAAGCTTTGAAAATGAAAATACAATACTTCTGGGAAATAATGGTGTGGAAGGAAAGCTTGTGAGAGTTGATTTGTGAATGTAATGAATGAATGAAAGATGGGATTTATTTGATGCTTGATGGTCGGTTGTTTGGAGTTGGAGAATATGAGGTTAAATAGTTCCATTATTGGCGATTTTCACATTTCGGAACAATACGAATTGCTAAAAAACAAACGACATATAATTTTCTGGGATTATAAAAATCATAAAAGGAAAAAGCTTGCTCCTAACAAAACAGGTGATTTTTTTAGTCTGATTCAATTACATAGATTATCGTAAAAAAATGTATTTTTGAGCACTAAATAGGAAAACTGAATATCATGAATAAAACAAAGCTCACGTTATCCGCCGTTGGAATGCTTTTCCTAGTATTTCAATCGTGTGCTCCCGTCTACAAATGTGGAGAAGAACGTCCACAGGGGTTTTCTGCTGGGAATCGATTAATGGCTGTTGTCGATGAAAGAGATGAACTATGTGAAAATATCGAAGGATACAAAGAAAAAAATGAATTACTTCAAGAGCGTAATGATTTACTTGTTGAAAAAACCGATAGTTTAATCGGTCGAACTCATGAAATGGCTAAAGAGTACGAGCAGCTTGAAGGAGATCACAACCGATTAAAGCAAAAACACGAAGATTTAAAAGTAGAGCATACTGAACTACAAGAGCGTTACTCTGTAATTTTATCGGATAACTTTAAGCGTGGACACATGTACGACGAGCGATTAAAAGAAGCTGAGCGTCGCATGATGGAACGTGAAAGAGAAGCACAAGAACGACTTGATCAAAAAGAACGCGAATTAGCTGCTCGTCAAGCTCGCATTGAAGAATTAGAACGTATAATTGCAGAGCAAGATTCTGTGGCACAACGCCTGAATCGATTATTACGAGAAGCTTTGCTTGGATTTGAGTCCGACGAGTTATCCGTAGAAATCAGAAATGGTAAAGTCTATGTTTCGATGTCTGATAAACTCATGTTCCGCTCGGGAAGTGCTAAAGTTGAAAACAAAGGAAAAGAAGCGCTAGCAGTGTTGGCACGAATATTAAATCAAAATGAAGATTTCGAAATCCTTGTTGAAGGACACACAGACAATGTTCCCATTTCTACAAGTCAATTTTCAGACAATTGGGACTTGAGTGTTGCACGTGCTACTTCCATGGTGCGTTTATTAACCAATAACTATAACATCAGTCCTGAAAGAATTACAGCATCTGGTAAAGGTGAATTTGCTCCAAGAGCTACCAATGAATCAGCGGAAGGAAGAGCGCAAAACAGAAGAACCGAAATAATTCTATCACCTCGCTTAGATGAGCTGATGGATATGTTATCCGAATAAAAATAGTTATGCCACACAAGCACGGATATCTCCGTGCTTGTGTGTTTTATAGCCTTTTACAATAAATCCAACCATTCCAATTAAAATCTTTATTTATTTTGAATTTGAAAAATTATATAAACATGAAAAAAATAAAATTAATCGCCCTTGCTTTATTATGCTCTGCTGGTTTAATGGCGCAAGAACGTCTAGTAGAATTTGAAGAGTATACATTAGATAATGGACTCCATGTAATTCTGCATGAAGACAACTCTACTCCTATTGTTGCTGTTACGATCTTGTATCATGTCGGATCAAAAAATGAAAATCCAGATAGAACAGGATTTGCCCATTTCTTTGAACACCTTCTTTTTGAAGGATCTCAAAATATTCCAAGAGGTGAGTTTGATCAATACGTTGAAAGAAATGGAGGTACGCTAAATGCCAACACTTCACAAGATAGAACGTTTTATTATGAATTATTCTCCTCTAATAACTTAGAATTAGGATTGTGGTTAGAATCTGAGCGTTTACTCCATGCTAAAGTTGAAGATATAGGAATCGAAACGCAACGAGAGGTTGTAAAAGAAGAAAAAAGACAACGCGTTGATAATCAACCTTACGGAACATTTTTAGAAGAAATGTTTAAGCGTTTGTATCAAGAACATCCCTACAATTGGGTGCCAATTGGCAGTATGGAGCACTTGGATGCTGCACAAGAGGAAGATTACATCAACTTCTACCATACTTTCTATGTTCCTAAAAATGCTACTTTATCCATTGCGGGTGACATAGACATTGAAGAAGCTAAAAAAATGATCGACCAATACTTTGGAAGTATTCCTAAAGGACAAGCGATTAATTTATACCGTGACTTCCTAAATTTAGAGGAAGAAGATTTTGTTGCAAAACACGGCGTATCAAAAAGCATTTTTAACCAAGATGATTTTTTCCAAACTACTTCGAAAGAAGGGTTGGCAACGATACAAAAATACGAGAACATGGAGCTTGTAGTTCCAAGACCTGATGTAGTTGAGCCACCGTTAACATCTGAAGTGAGAGATATCGTTTACGATAACATTCAGTTACCTGGAGTTATGATTGGTTACCAATCACCAGCTCAAAACACAAAAGATGCTTATGCGTTGCAAATGTTAAACTCCGTATTATCTGGAGGTAGTAGTTCTCGCATGAATAAAAACATCGTTGAACGAAAAGAATTAGCAGTTAGTGCTTTTTCGTTTAATTTCCCCCTAGAGGATCCAGGAATTATGTTAGCAGCTGCAATAGGAACTGTAGACGTAGATCCAGATGAATTGCTCGCTGCTTTAGACGAAGAAATTGAGCAAGTAAAGAATGAACTTGTAACAGAGGAAGAATTCCAAAAAGTAAAAAATCAATTGGAGAATCAATTCTATTCCTCTAACGCATCTGTTGCTGGGGTTGCTGAAAGTTTAGCGAATTACCATGTTTACTTCGGAGACGCCAATATGATTAATAATCAATTAAATGTATATGACGACATCACACGTGAAGATTTAAAAGCAGTAGCGAACAAATACTTTACAAATGATGCCAGAGTGGTATTGTATTACTTACCAAAAGAAAATCAATAAACACTAATCACGAATTGAAAAAAGAAAATAGCATGAAAAAAATAATAGTATTCGCAACGGCAGTGACCTTATCACTAACAAGTGTTGCTCAAATCGATCGAAGTGTTGCTCCAACACCTGGGCCAGCTCCTGAAATCAATATTGCTGAATCGGAAACGTTTGAATTAGATAACGGGATGAAAATCATCTTATCCTCCAACACAAGACAACCAAAAGTATCATTTAATTTGGTAATGAGTTCTGACCCACGTCTAGAAGGAAAGAAAGCTGGATTGTCTGATATTGCTGGAGATCTTATGTTGTCGGGAACAATAAATAGAGACAAAGATCAATTAGACAATGAAAAGGATTTTATTGGCGCTTCACTATTTGCTAGCTCTGACAATATCTTTTTGTCTTGCTTAACGAAGCATATGGATAAAGGATTGGATATCATGACTGATGTGATGAAAAA
>SKHH01000078.1 GCA_007117055.1 Lishizhenia sp.
GGAGGGTCAATTCGTCAGCCTGCCTCTTTTACAGGAACTGTTGGATTAAAACCTACTTATGGAAGAATCAGTCGATATGGACTTATTGCTTACGCTTCTTCTTTTGATCAAATCGGTCCTTTTGCCAACAATGTTGAAGACGTGGCATTGGTAACCGAAATTATGGCTGGAAAAGATGAGTTCGACAGTACTACATCTTCAAAAGCAGTTGCTTCTTTAACCCCTGCTCCATTAAAAGAAAAACTAAAAGTTGCCTACATAAAAGAGTGCCTTGATTCCGATGGAATTGACTCAGAAATCAAAAAACGAATTGAACAGCTTATCAACTGTCTCCGAGCAGATGGGCATGAATTAATACCTGTTTCTTTTCCTTATTTGGAATATATGGTTCCTACTTACTATGTATTAACAACAGCGGAAGCTTCATCGAATTTGGCACGTTTTGATGGTGTTCATTACGGATACAGAAGTTCGGAAGCAGTAGGTGTGGATGAAACATATACTAAATCTAGAACAGAAGGGTTTGGTGCAGAAGTAAAGCGTCGAATCATGACGGGTACATTTGTGCTTTCACACGGTTATTATGATGCATATTATGCTAAGGCACAAAAAGTACGTAGATTAATTCAAAATCGTACGAAAGAAATTTTAGAAAAAAACGATTTTATTTTACTTCCAACTACTCCTACAACGGCCTTTCCGATCAATGAAGTGAAAGACCCTATTCAAATGTACTTACAGGATATTTTTACGGTTCACGCCAATCTTTCTGGTAACCCTGCTATTTCCATTCCAATTGGAAATCATTCTAACGGAATGCCTTATGGAATGCAGTTAATGGGAAGGCACTTTGAAGAAAAAGAATTATTGAATGCAGCACACTTTTTAATGGATTTCTGTTAGAATATGGGTGTAAAAAAGAGTGTTCTTCTTGTTTTTTTGTTTTTTCTTTCCGTCGGTATTGGACAAGAAAATGACACGTTGTTAAATACTCCTGAGCCCATCGACTCTTTCCAAAGTGAGCGTTTCTTAGACATGATGGAAACGTCTCTGCTTTCTTTTTACAAAGAAACCAAGCAAAACCCTGCTGTTGATTCTCTTTTTCTTTCGTTTGACTATGGTGTAGATAGCGTTCCGCTATTTTCTGATTCTGTGTATTGCGCCCGGTTAGATGAACTAAACGCAAAAAGTCCTTTTCAATTAGAATGTAATGCCGATGTGCTTAGAACTATTGATTTTTTTGCAAGAAAACGCAGAAAGTTCACCAGTGTGGTATTGGGTCGATCACAATTATACTTTGACCTATTTGAAGAAAAGCTAGCCAAGCATGACATGCCAATCGAATTGAAATATTTATCTGTAATTGAAAGTGGTTTGCGTCCTCAAGTTAAGTCCAGAGCAGGAGCGTTAGGTTTGTGGCAATTTATGTACCGTACGGGTAAAATGTATGGATTGGATCAAGACAGTTATATTGACCAACGCATGGATCCAGAATTGTCCACAGAAGCGGCGTGCTTGTACTTAAAAAAGTTACACAGCATGTATGACGACTGGAATATGGCATTGGCAGCGTATAATGCGGGGCCTGGAAACGTAAATAAAGCGATTCGTCGCTCAGGAGGAAAAATGACCTACTGGGAGATACGCCCTTATTTACCGAGAGAAACGCAAGGGTATGTACCTAATTTTATTGCAATGTCTTACATGATGAGTTATCATGTGTACCACAATATTCCTCCAGCACCGCCCCTCTTATATGATTTTGAAATAGACACTGTTTGCTTGAAACAGTCCCTCCACATGCAAACACTTGATTCAATGCTCGGGTGGAGTGAAGAAGACATTCAGCGGGTTAATCCGATTTATAAAACATCCTATATTCCCTTTTATAAGGATAGAAAAAACTGCATAAATATTCCTGTAACTTATGTGAAAGACTGGATTGCTTTAGAAGACAGTATTTATCAGCGAGACTCTATTCTGTTCAATATTTTCCCAAATACTGAAGTAAAAGCAGATGAAACCGCTCCAAACGCAACTATTCATACCGTACGTTCTGGTGAAAGCTTAAGCGTAATTGGTAGAAAATACGGGGTAACTGTAAACCAACTGAAAGATTGGAATAATTTAAGAAGTACCAATTTACGCATTGGACAAAAACTTTCCGTTTATGGTAGTTCTGCATCCACAAGGCCACAAAAAGTGCATCGTGTAGCCAATCAAGATGAGCACACTGTTGAATCGGGTGATAACTACTGGAAAATCGCGAATCAATATGGCACGACTGTTGCTGAACTTCAACGGTTAAACCCTCGGTTGGATCCTAATGATTTAAAAGTGGGTCAAGTAATTAAACTACGTGACTAATGAAGTATGTAACTTTTTCCTCTCTATTTTTCCTGTTTTTGCTCATCATTACTTCGTGCCAAGAGGCAAACAATAAAAATTTAGACACACAAACCATTGTTCGAGAATCTAAAGCCACCGACGCAAGAGGAATAATTCAAGGCAAGGCATTGTCGAAATACGTAGGTCAACCCGGTCGATTAATTGTTGTTGCAGAAAACACCGTGTTTACAGATGAAATCTCTCGTTTGCTAGACAGCGTGTACAGCCAACCTGTTCGCCCTTATTACCCCTTTTTTCCAAAATTCGAAATTCACCACATTACTCCAGAACAGTTTAACAAAGGAAATAATAGGCTAAGAAACCTCATGTTTCTTTTTCTTACCAATGAACCTGTAGATTCCGCTTTACAAATTCGAGTAAAAAAAGATTACTACGCACAGCATCAACTCATTGTAGAATATAGAGCACATACCATGAATGAACTTTTTTCACTGCTAAGTTCATCCGCTGATGAAATGCTGCAACGATTTGATGAAATTGAATGGAAAAGAGAATACTACAGACATAAAGCAGATAACAACACCGTGCTAAAAAACCAACTTGCTAAGCAATTTGGAATTACGCTAGAACTACCAAAACATGGAACCTTCGAATCAAACCGCAAAAATTTTGCACGTATCGCTTTTCCAGATCGTTCACGACCAATGGATTTAACCACCGAAGGAAGTCAGGGAAAAAGTAAAGTGAATTTCATTCAAAGTGGGATTATGATTTGGCAAATCCCTTTCAAAGACTCTAGTCAATTGACACCTGAATACTTAATGAGAGCTCGTGATACTATCTTGAAATACAATGCCCTACATGAATTTCCAGGAGTATACATGGGAACACAAGACCACCCTGCAGTGCTGCCTGTTTCCAAACGAATAAAAATTGGAGCTGTTGAAGGGTACGAATTTCGAGGTTTATATAAATTTACAGGACGACTTGAACCCTCCGGTGGTAAATTTTGGAGTTTCCATTTTTTACACCCCAAACGACAACAAATCTTGGCAGTCAGCGGTTACCTAGACGCTCCTCCTACCATGAGTCCGGCATTTGATTTACGCAGAATTCAAGCCGTTATCTATTCGCTGAAGCTTGTGGAAAGAAAGTAACCTTCCCTCAAAAATTCATTGACACCTACCAAGCGGATATTAAAGTAATTGGCACCGATAATTATTTTGAATTTATTGGGTGAAGTGGGGTTTCATCACTTTGGCAACGGATTTTCTTCCACGAGAAACCACCGTAAATAAGTACTGGAGGTCATCCACCCAAGCATCCATTCATAAGTAAATAGTTCCATCGAGGTTTGTCTTACTAGATTGAGTTTCGATATAATTTCTTTGTTTAACAACCAAAAAAGCTATTATTTGGCTGTTCAAACGTCCAAATATTATAATATTTGGCTGTTACGGTGTCCAATTTTACTATATTTGTGAATAGCAATGATAAATTTTTACCATAATGAAAGTTGAGCGAATTTTAAAAAACACATTGATAGAGCAATTCAACAGCGGAAAAGCAATTGTGTTAATTGGACCCAGACAAGTTGGAAAATCAACGTTAATCAACCAAATTTTAGAGCAAAAGGAGTTTTTATTTCTTGACGGAGATGATTTTTCTGTACAACAAACACTTTCCGAACCCAACACAAGCTATTTAA
>SKHH01000029.1 GCA_007117055.1 Lishizhenia sp.
ATCCATCCTCTTTTCATTTTTCCTTTGTTTTTTATTTCTTTAAAAGCCAGGTAGAAATTCCCTGAGCTTTCATTTGTTTTCTAGCCGAAAGTATGGCTTTACGACTTTCTGATTGCTCCACAGATACACGGTGTAAGCCATTATGTACATCCACCACAAAAGCATTAAAACCTTTATTTTGAAGTGTTTTAACTAAGTCTTTCGCATTACCTTCATGAGCAAAACAACCCGCAATAAGGTGATATCCATTTATCACATGCACAGCAGTATTATTAGCGGCAGATGTGCTTTCTGATTTATTGAGTTTTACAGGAACGTAATGGTCTTCATCTATTCCAAAATAAAAATGGTTTACATCGGCTGGTAGCTTACTTATTAATTTTTCTAAAGAAGTCGTTTCCTCAATAGGAGTCACTAATAAATCACTTGATTTTTCAGGAATACTCTCATAAATAGCAGTAGGACGATTTTTAAAAGGATTGAAGTCGTCTTTGAAAAGAACACGCGACTGTAAAACATCCGTATTCAATGGAATCCAAAAGCTGTAGAAGGCCAATGGAACAATTGCTGCAACCGCTGCATATTTTCCTATTTTTCGAATGATAGAACTCGCTGGTTTAGTTTCTAACGCAACAATTGGCGTTTCTTGCTTTTCTTCTGTTGGTTGAGTCGCTTTATTAGAGATCGCCTTTCCTTCAGAAATGGATATTGTTTCAGATGTTTCTTTCTCAATAGTAACAGTTTCCTCAGCGCTTTTTTTAGATTCTTTGTGCGGGATAAATTGAATTGTTCCCAGACCGTATGTTTCTAATAACAGATTTACAAATCTATCTTGCTCAAATGCAATGTTACCTTCTTTATTGAGGTAAACAAACCCAATCTTTGAAAACTCGATGCGTTGTCCATTTTGTAGTTGCTGTTTAGCACTTGTAACAAATCGATCGATTTCAAGATGTGCCTCTTCGTAAACCTTTTGATTGGCTTGAGCAAATGCAGAAACAAGTAAACCGTCATTAGAGGTCAGATTTTGATTGAAAGAAATTGCTTTTGATGGTGGAGTAATGATGCATTTATCTACTTCAATTTTTGAAGGAACAACAGCAGCGACAAATCCACCAAAATTAGGGATCACTACACAGTTGTGGTGTAGAATCAATTCACTTACAATTTCCGCAACCTCTTTCATATAACAAATGTACGAAATTGAATAAAAAAAGTTCTATTTTCAAACGAAAAAATACATTTTAAAAACAACATATTAAGCGGTAATATCGTGCTTAATTTTTTCTGAGTCATGAAGTTGCATACAACGAAAGTGCTTTTTGGGACATTTCGAATAACCAATTTTAGAACAAGGTCGACAAGATAAGTTATCGACTTGATGTGTTTTAATAGTTGCACTGTTTTCTCTGTACGGATACATTCCAAATTGTGGCACTGTATTTCCCCAAACTAAAACAATCGGAGTTTCAAAAGCCGAGGCAATATGCATTAAACCGGTATCGTGAGAAAGTAACACCTTCGCTTGTGAAACAAGGGATGCAGATTGATTGATGGTCAATTTTCCACAGGAATTGATGACTTTTTGCGTAGGAAGTGCTACTTTTATTATTTCTCCATTTTTGACATCTTCTTTTCCTCCTAAAAGAACAATTGGTTCATTGATTCCATCTAAAATTTCTATGAGCTTTTCATTGGGAAGTCGTTTAGTCGCAAATTGAGCACCAATGGCCACCGCAATAAATTCACCTGAAAACCCTACTTCTTCTGTATTGATATGATCCGATTCAGCTAAAAAATAATCAATTCCTTTTAAATCATTTTTTACTCCTAAAGCTTTTACTGCTTCAAAATAGCGGTCTACCACATGCTTCTTAGGTAGTTTGTTGATATGAAATTGAGTTAATAAAAATTTTTTGATGTTTAATTTTGGAAAGGAATAAGCCTTTGTTTTTAAGTAGTTTTTAATACGAAATGTACGAACATTATGATGCAAATCAATGACGACATCAAATGCTTCTTTTTTTAGCGAAGCCAGTGTGTGCTTTTCATTTTCACTTAATAAGTGCAACTGATCAATATAAGGGTTGTTGGATAGTAAAGGCAAATATGTTTTTTTGGTTAAATAATGCAGTTCGCATTGTGGGAGCTGCTTCTTTAGGCAGCGAAGAATAGGGCTTGTAAGAACAATATCCCCAATAGAACTGAAGCGAATAACCAAAATTTTCATTGATGCAAAAATACGTAAATTTAGCCTGTTTTATTTATGATTCTAATTTCTACCTCCAAGAAGTCATTGCCCTGAATTGTTTTGTAGAAAAACCTTCTTTTGAGTAAAGTTTTAGTTACAACACCCAAAGATTAATGAATAAAGCAGGATAATGATTATTTTTAGCTCATGTTACCAAGGATTTGGAAAGAAGGAAAGAAAATGTTGTTTGGTGCGCTGCTCCTCTGTTCAGCGTATATCCTGTATTTAATTGCATTGGAGCAAAATCCAAGTAAAACACAAAGTTCTTTTCAGCGTGCCTTTTTAAAAATAGAGAAAGAGTTCGATGCCTTTTCCGAGGGACTAAACAAAGTTATTACTAACGAAACAAATCTCGATAAACTTTGGGATAAAGAAAATTTTTTTTCAAGCAAATTTGGCATAGTTGTATTTAAAGATAATCAGCCGGTATTTTGGAATTCTACTATTTTTCCACTTCATCATTTTAATCCAGAATTATTTAACCCAGATAAAAAAGTGGTGCGTTTACCTAATGGTTTTTATTTAATTAAAAAAACACCATTAAATGAGTCTAGCATTTTATTATATTTTAAGTTACAAGAAAGCTACCCTTACACCAATAGTTATCTTTTTGAATCAACAAGTAAGTATTTACCGACAAGGCATAAGGCGAAAATTCACGGTGAAGAAGGCTTGCCTATATTTAGCGCAAAAAATCAGGAAGATCCTGTTTTCTATATTTCTCCCGAATTATCTTTTAGCCCTTCGAAGGAAATAGAGGTTATTATCCTCTTCGTATTTCTTATGGGTATTTATTATACCTTATCAGGAGGAGCTGTTTTTCTAAAGAACCAACAAAAAAGTCAGGCAACTATTTCTATTAGTTTAATTTTCATCTTTTCATTTTTAGTAATATGCATATTTAAACAGCCTAATTTCATCCACTCGTTACAGATTTTTGACCCCGAAATCTATGCCAGCTCTACTCTATTCCCGAGCTTTGGAATACTTATCGTTAATTCGTTTTTCCTTGGAGTATTAATTCTTTGGTTCATTAAGTTTATAGATCAGTATCAGAAACTACAACAAAACGCCTTGTTTTTGATTGGGGTATACCTCTTGTTACTTCCGTTCGCTTTTTACCTGAGTTGGGCAATTCAAAGTTTTATTTTAAATAGTTCTGTTTCACTTGAGATCGATGAGATTTTTGATTTGTCCATATACTCATTTTTGTTTTTATTCGTTTTGGGAGCCTTGTTTTATACTTATGTTTCCCTGGCACTACAAACCGTATTCTATTTGAAAAAAGTAATTTCACGATATAATCAACTGGTTTTTATTTGGTTTTTTAGTGGGGTTATCTATTTCCTAGTTGTGTTGGTTTACACAGACTTTAACCTAGTTTCTGCCCTTTTTCCACTCGTAATAAATGGAGTATTATTCTTAATGAAAAAGACTAAAAATAGTATTTCGTTAAAGTTTAAAGAAGGAACAATTATTTTAAGCATTGTTAGTGTCTATGCGGCGCTTAGCATTTCAGAAAATACGTACATAAATGAAAGACAAAACAGGGAAGTTTATGCTTCTCAATTGGTAACTGAGTTAAACCCCGTCTTGGAACTTGAGTTTTTAAAACTACAAGAGAACATTTTCGATTACGTTGCTAGCTTTCCTTCCGATACATTTAATCAACCACAAGAATTCCATTCAGCATTAACAGATAATAATTTTTCCACTTATTGGGATTCTTATGACCTTCGTTTCTTTTTGTTTGATGAGCAACAAAAACCTATGTTGGATTTCTTGCCAGGAGAAGCTAAGTCTTATCAGCAGTTAAATGATATCATTCAACAACACGCAACAATTGCAGAGCTAAGTTCAGAGCTGTATATTGTAACTGATTATTTTGATCAACTGAGTTATATCTCCAAATTAGAATTGCTTTTTTCCGATGGACTTTCTGCATGGTTATTCATCGAGTTTAGATCTAAGAAAATCCCGGAGGAAATTGGTTTACCAAGACTTTTAATTAATGAATCTGCAAATGTACTGGATAATTTAGAGGGTTATTCCATCGCAAGATATGTGCATGACCAATTGGTAATGCGATTTGGAGAATACAACTTCCCATTGAATTTTAAATCCTTTAAAATCAATAAGACAAACGAAGATAGCTACAATCATTTTACCTTGCACTCGGATGGAAATCATGTGATTGTAATTTCTAAAAAAGAAAAGACCTTTTTTCAACGTTGGACCAGTTTTTCCTATTTATTTTTATTCTTTGGAGTGCTTTATTTCATGCTTAGAGTTTCGAAAAAGTATACACAAAAGAAATCTACGGTTAATTTATTATTGTCGACTAAAATTCAATTAGTTCTCGTTTCAACGGTGATGGGTTCGTTCATTATCTTTAGTTATGTAACGGGTCAGTTTGTAAAGAATCAGCACGAAGAAGTTACCTATGAGCATTTGCGTGAGCGTTTACAATCGGTTGAAATTGAAGTGAAGCAAAAAATTGGAGATCAAACCGAAATTGATATTGAAACACAACGTTCGTATATGCTTTATTTGATGAAGAAATTCGCTTCAGTTTTTGCCACTGATATTAATTTGTATGCCTTAGATGGAGAACTTATTGCTTCATCACAACCTACTTTATATGATAAAGGAATCAGTGGGACTCAAATGAATGCAAAAGCATTTAGAGGGTTGGCACACGCGTCTAAAAGTGAGTTTATTCATAGGGAACAAATCGGCGGTTTATCTTATTTGTCGGCATATCGCCCCTTTAAAAATATGAAAGGTGAGGTGTTGGCATTTTTGAATTTACAGCATTTTTCAAAACAGTCTGCCTATGAGAGTCAGATTAGCACCTTCTTAGTATCAATAATAAATTTGGCCGTACTTCTGCTTGTGCTAACGGTCATCATTTCAATTTTTATTTCGAATTCTATTATTGCTCCATTACGACAGTTACAAACTTCATTAAAGTTCATTGAGTTAGGAAAAGAAAACAAACCCATAGACTATAAAGGAGTAGATGAAATAGGAGCCCTAGTAAAACAATACAATGATAAGTTAGCAGAGCTGGAGTTAAAAGCACTGCAATTAGCGCGATCAGAAAGAGAAACAGCTTGGCGAGAAATGGCAAAACAAGTGGCGCACGAAATTAAAAACCCTCTAACTCCGATGAAGTTATCCCTGCAACACTTTCAACGCGCATTTGATCCTAGTGCATCTGATGCTCCTGATAAAATCCAACACCTTACGAACTCTCTGATAGAGCAAATTAATGCACTCACACACATTGCAAATGAGTTTTCGAATTTTGCAAAAATGCCTAAGGCCAATGAAGAAAAACTCGAATTGATTTCCTTACTAAAATCATGTATTTATCTATTTGAGAACAGCAGCCTATCAATCTCTTTTTTGAGCAGTGTTGAAAACGCATATATATTCGCCGATAAAGACTTAATGTTACGTGTATTTAATAATGTATTAAAGAATGCTATTCAAGCTATTCCAGATGAAAGAACACCAACTATTACTGTTCATATATTTGAAGAACAGAATAACTATCAAGTCGATGTTACCGATAATGGCGTTGGAATTTCAAAAGAACAAAAACACAAAATTTTCATTCCAAACTTTACTACAAAATCAAAAGGTTCAGGAATAGGCTTAGCAATGGTAAAACAAATCGTTGAAAACCATCAAGGAAGTATTTGGTTTACAAGTAAAGAAGAAATAGGCACTACGTTTCACATTCAGCTTCCTAAGTATCAGGAAAAATAATTGATAAGAAAAGAAAGAGATATTAGGAAGGTTGCCCTACCTAACATCTCTTTTGGAGATTTTTTAAAGCGCTTCTTTTGCTAAAAAAGCAGCAAGACTTTCAGCAAGTTCCTTGTTGACATCTGAAAAATTAGACTTGTAGTCGTTCATACTTCTTTTAATCACTTCTTTTGCTTCTTCTGCACCATAAGTATGGGTAATTTCGACATTTTTAGCGTTTCCTTCTAAGTCTTTATAGGTAAGGAAAAAATGTTTTACACGATCTACTACCATTGTAGGTAGCTCAGTTAGATCTTTTATGTCTCCATAAGCTTGATCTCCTTTTAATACAGCAATGATTTTATCATCAGCTTCACCCCCGTCAATCATTCTAAAACCACCAACAGGTATGGCTTCAGCAATAATATTTCCGCGACCAACATTTCTTTCTGTAAGTACACAAATATCAAGTGGATCTCCATCACCTACGATATCGGACTTGCCTGTTTTTTCAGCGCAGAATTCAGCGACTTCTTTATCGCAATAGGTTTTAGGAACAAATCCATACATGCAAGGCATGTGATTTGAAAATTTTTGGGGGCGATCAACCATAATATATCCAGACTCTTTATCTACCTCATATTTTATAGCGTCTGAAGGAATAATTTCTATAAAAGCATTGATAATTTCAGGTTGTTTTTCACCAACTTCAATTCCATGCCATGGATGTGCTACAAATCTTTTACTAAGCGCATCAACAAGCTTATTTATTTTCTCGTTCATCACAAATTTGTTATGTTATTAATAGTTATTGCCTAATGTTTTAGGTAGGCAAAAATAAAGATATTTTCGATTTAAGGATAAGGAGTGATTAGAACAAATCGGATTTACGACCGGTTTAGCAAAAAATATCCACCTGAAAAACTCCATTTTTATTTTCCAAATGATAAATAATCAAGTGGGTTGAGCGGTCCGTTTGGACTCCATAATTCGAAATGTAAGTGAGGTCCAGTAGACCGTGACCCTGAACTCCCTAGAAGACCCAGTACTTCACCTGTTCGCACGAAATCTCCAGTCTGTACGGAAAGTTTATTAAGGTGTTTATAAACAGATAGAATCTCATTAGGGTGCTTTATTATAACCATCCATCCGTCTGCGTCATCATAACCTGCATGAATTACCACCCCGTCTAAACAAGCAAAAACAGAAGCATTTTTATGAGCAACTATATCAACCGCCTTATGTCGCTCTGGATGAAAGGATTGACTTATTTCACCAACAATTGGATCCATTAAAAACAACTCCTTTACACGATTAGTTTGTTCTGATGGTATTTCTATTTCTCTTTGAGTTACTTCTTCAGAAAGTAGCATTTCAGCTCGTTGTCTTGTAGTGTCTAGATTGGGAGTAACCGTAGAAAAATCATCTTCAATTAAAAAAATAGAGTCTATTGATAACTCTCCTAATATTACCTTTTGAAAGTTCTCGATAAAGTTACGTTGCTGTGCAATAGTCTGCTCGTAGTCCCTCACCCTTTCATGGTGTTCAAGTAACTCTTGTCTTAAGTCTTGTTCTTCTTGTTGGGGCAACAAACGTGAGAAGGGAGAATAAAAAACAACAAGATAAAAAATGCCAAACGCAACAATAGATAGTAAAAAAAACAGACTGATTAAGTTAAACCGAGACACAACAATTCTCCAATGCTCTTCAAAGGTTTCAGGGTGCATTCCCACCAAACGGATTTTCTTTGAAAACCAACTTGAACTATTTTTAATAAGCTTTTTTATCATTTCGTAATAAGGCAAAGATAAAGCTATTTTCATGGAAAAAACAGCGTTAAATACGTTAATTTTATCCAAAATAATATGTAATTCACCTAATATTCAATATCTTTGATAAATTGAGTCGATTGAAGAAAAGACTTTACAACTTTTTTGCTTGCTTACACGTTATAATACCATGAAGTTTATTCATACTATATGTTTTATTGTGTTGCCTTATTTTTTAATGAGTCAGCTACAAACGACTGGTGGGTTAACTCCGAATCAGTTGGTTCAGAACGTATTAGTTGGTCAAGGTGTTACAGTAAGTAATGTAACTTATTCAGGTGTTCAATCTGCGATAGGAAGATTCAATGCGCAAAACACTGCCTTACCTATTGAAGATGGGATTATTTTAACAACTGGCACAATCTCTTCTGGGCCAGATGGTCCTTATGGACCGAACAACCAACCGAATGCAGGCATGGATAATGGTGCTGGTGGATTTGGGCTGCTTTCTAATTTGATTAATGGAACTTCGACTTATAATGCCGCTATTCTGGAGTTTGATTTTATTCCTCAGTCTGATACAATTGAATTTGAATATATCTTTGGTTCAGAAGAATATCCTGAATGGGTAGGAGATCAATTTAATGATGTTTTTGCGTTTTTTATTTCTGGCCCTGGTATCAATGGCACACAAAACATGGCGATTATTCCAGGCACTAATCTACCTGTTGCAATAAATAATGTAAATAATGGAAGTTCAAATACGGGACCTTGTACCAATTGTGATTATTACATTAATAATGGAAATGGAAACCAACCTCCATTTAATCAAGACCCCTTTTATATTCAATACGATGGATATACCACTCCTTTAAAAGCTGTTTCTCCTGTACAATGCGGTGAAACATATCACCTTATCATTGCAATTGCCGACGCCGGTGATGCTATTTTTGATTCTGGAATTTTTTTAGCCGCAAATAGTTTATCGAGTGTTCAAAACCTTGTTGTAGATTACACCTTGTCGGGTGATCCTGTCGGAGATGGTAAAACCATGCTTCAAGGATGTTCTTACGCGGAAGTAACGGTCACAAGGTCTGGAGATATAAGTCAACCATTAGCGGTTCCTGTAAACATTTCTGGTTCTGCTGTTGAGGGATTGGATTATTCTTCTGTGCCAACTGTCATTAATTTCAATGCCAATCAGGCCGTTAGAACCTTTACTATCGATGCATTGGTTAATCCAAACTTAACAGATACAGTTAATGTAGAATTGGAGTTTACATTTATCGACCCTTGTGGAGAGGAGTCATCTACTTCTTTTGAATTATTTATCCAACCCGTAGAAGAAGTAGAACTTGAGTTGATATATGATGAAGCATTGTGTTCTGGAGATCCGATTTCTATAGAAGCAATGATTTCTGGAGGAGCTGGAAATTATGATGTTTTGTGGAGTACTGGAGATACATCATTAACCATTTTTGTTACTCCAGATGAAACAACGACATATTACCTAACAGTATCCGATACCTGTTTAAATGAAAGTGTTATTGATTCCGCCACTATTATTGTCCCTGTTTATGATGAATTGGTTATTAATGTAACAGAAGATATAGAAGAAATTTGTCCCTTTGTTTCGCACGATTTATTTGTAGAAGTTATTGGAGGCGCTGGAAATAATGTTTATGAATGGACTAACTCTGCAGGAGAGACGATTGGAGAATCAAATACGGTTACAGTAAACCCAGAAAATACAAGTACTTATTTCGTTCAAGTTGAAGATCAATGTGGCGCTGAATTAAATGGACAAGTAACCATCACAATACTAAGTCCGCCGTTGGAGGTTTCTATTTCGCCTATTCAAGAAATTTGTCCAGACGATTCGGTTCTCATTTCCGCTAGTGCTTCTGGTGGATTTGGTGATTTTTATTATTTCTGGCCGCATAGTGGTGAAACAGATTCTATTATATGGGTTAAGCCAGAAGAAACTAGGGATTACCTTGTAATTGTAGAAGACGATTGTGGGACTTTTTCAGTAGAGGCGACCACCACTGTCATTGTGCAAAAACCTGATGCCGATTTTGCTATTGTAACAAGCCCAATTTTTAACGATTTACCCATTACTTTTCAAAATTTGACCAATAATGGAGATTTCTATGAGTGGTTCTTTGGAGATGGTAATTTTTCAACGGATGTACACCCAAACAATACATTTGATGAACCTGGAGAATATGAAATCACACTAATAGCTACTGATTCAAAAGGTTGTACGGATACGATTGTTAAAATTATTACCATCAACGAGGAGTATTATATCTATGTACCTAATGCGATTACGCCAAATGGAGACCGACACAATCACTACTTTACCGTAAGTACTGTAAATATTGTCGATTTTGAAATAGAAATATTCAACCGCTGGGGAGAACTCTTGTTTTCATCAGATGATGCTAATTTTCAGTGGGACGCCACCCACAAAGGTCGTTTAGTGCCAGATGGAGTATACGTATGGAAAATTGTCTATACTACACGAGCCGGAGATGAAGAACACTTAAATGGCTCCCTGACTGTATTACGCTAATAACTAGTGGAATCGGAATTAACTTGTGAATTCTTCAATGTGTGTAGAACTTGATAATTCATGACGACAACATTATCTTTTTTCCATTTTTACTCACAAAGGCTCGTCGAAATTAAGAGAAATACAGTTCTGGTTTTAGGAAAACTAGTTAATTGCATTTGCTTTAGATTGCCTTGTAGATTGACTAATATCGCTTTTCAACTATTCTAAAATTTATTACTTTTGTATGTATCTGATTTTTAAAATCATCAAAATTTAACAACTATGAAGAATGCATTATTCATTCTATTTGCACTGTTTTTTAGCTCTTTAGGACTTTCACAAAATTCTGACTGTAACCTTGTTGTTCCTACTATATTTGAGAAAGAGAAAGATGAATTTAGTAATACCCAAACTGTATGGAGATTAAATTTCACTTGTACACCTGAAAAAATCCACGTGCAGCTGATTAATCGGTTCGGAAAAACAGTTGTTGAAAAAGAAGCATTTGCTATAGAGGAAGAACTTGTAATTGACGGAACCGGAATTAAACCTCAAACGTTGTTTTATTCAATCGAAATAATTCACAATGGGGAGAAGGAAAATCACAAAGGAACGGTAAAAATTGCCAACGTCAATTAAGTAAGAAAAAAACTATTCAAAGTTTTAGGCTACAAATACCTTTGCTCTTTGCTAATAACTTTTTGATGAAGTCTTAATTCAAAAAGGTTCGTATCTTTACCATCCAGAAAGAAAAATATGGAAATTTCAAGAAAGAAAAGGTATTTATTTAGTGTTTTAAGTGGTGCTCTGTTGACACTGGCGTTTCCACATACTGGAAGTCTCTTCTTTTTATCTTTTATTGCTTGGGTGCCATTGTTACTGGTAGAGCATAACATTTATCGCAATAAATACCGATCCGGAAAAGTATTATTGCATGCTTACATTACTTTTTTTCTATACAATGCAGGCGCTACTTATTGGATAATTTACGCCAAAGGAGGAGAAGTAGGCGCAATTCTAGCTTACTTTTTAAATGGCTTCTTGATGGCCCTTGTTTTTTGGTTATTTCACTTAACGAAAAAGTACGTAGGACAAAAAGAAGGCTATATCAGTTTGTTGTTTTACTGGATAGGTTTCGAATATTTTCATTTTCACTGGGAGCTCAGTTGGCCATGGATTACGATAGGTAATGTATTTGCGAATGTACCTGAAATTATTCAGTGGTATTCATACACTGGTGCGTTAGGTGGCTCTCTCTGGATATTGTTGGTCAACTTATTGTTTTTTAAAATCGCCAATAACCTTGTGTTTAGTAAGGAAACACTAAAAGTCCAAACTCCATTTTTTTACTTGATTGGATTGGTCTTATTTGTGCCCATTATTGGTTCTATTTTAACTTATTACACGTACAAAGAGGATCAAAACAATATTGAAATCGTGGTCACTCAGCCTAATGTGGATCCTTATTACGAGAAGTTTTCAGGTGACTTAACCGCCCAATTAAATCGCTTCTTAAATCAAGCAGATAGTTTAGTAACCCCCAACACGCAATTCGTTTTGGCTCCTGAAACGGCTATTTCTCGACAAAAAAACGAAGAGAGTTTTACAGCGACTGAAACGTATCAATTACTCAAAGAGCGTTTAAGAAACTGGAATGGCCCTGCATTATTTTTGGGGGCTTCTACCTATCGCTTGTTCGATACTCCCCAATCGAGAGCCTCCCGCAAATTAGCTCATGATGAAGGTTATTATGAGTCGTATAATTCTTCGGTTTTAATTGAGACTGTTAACCCTCCCCAATTTGTTCACAAATCGAAATTAGTATTAGGGGTAGAAAAGATTCCTTTTTCCAATATTTTTCCGTGGTTAGAACGTTTGTCTATTGAAAATGGGGGGACATCTGGTACACTTGGAATTGAGGACGCTCCAAAAACACTTAAAGCGAATGGGATTACATTTGCACCGATAGTGTGTTATGAGTCTGTTTATGGCGGTTTTATTGCAGAACAATGTCGCAAAGGAGCACAAGCTATTTTTGTGATTACAAATGATGGATGGTGGGAAAATACAGCTGGTCATAAACAGCATAATACCCTTGCTCGACTTCGTGCTATAGAAAATAGAAGATATGTTGCTCGATCTGCAAATACAGGTATAAGCAGTGTTATTAATCAACGTGGAGATGTTATAAAAACAACTCCCTATTGGGAAGAAGCAGCATTTAGAACAGATATTCAACTGAATGAATCGAAGACATTTTATACCACTTATGGGGATGTAATTGGAAGATCTTTCGCTTTTGTTTTCTTCTTATTGCTAGCGTATACTGTTGTTAAGTATCTGCGTACGTTTGGAAAATCGCTAAAGTAGTGTTTTTTCTATGATAGAAAACTCAAGAAAAACTAAGGTTATACAATGGCTCTTTCGATGAGGTCTTGTACACCATTCCACAATTCAATTCTTCTTTCCAATGATTCACGCACAGCTATTGTTGCCTCTTCCCAGTTTTTCTCATCTTTTCCACAAAGATCAGTTGTCATCTGCAGCGCTAAATGACTGTGGGAGCCTCCGTCTACTTCGATATGTCTTTCCAGATAGTATTTAAAGTCCGCCATTTGTTCTGGATGAACAGCATGCATATCTTCAATTATGGCTAAAAACATTGCAGGAATCAGGTCTTCTCTTCCAAATGTAAAAACCGCCGCTTGCACATGTGGCTTGCCTTGATCTATTACTGAAAAAGTCTGTTTTACCATTGCACGCGAAGCCGGATGAGTGTTTACTTTTCCGAAGCTTTCATCCAGTGAACAACCCGATTGTAAATGTGAGATAAAATCGGTGATTTCTTGTGTGTTAGCACCTACATGTTCCATGGCTTCAAGGTACATTTCAAAATGGCTTTTGCGCTCGCCGTGTCTATTCACATCTGATTCCTCGTCAACTACAATTTCGTTAATTAAATGACGCACCGAAGCATTACCAACAGGAAACCAAGGAATAGTGGTACATGTAAGCTCTCGCTGGAGTGATTTTAGTAAAGACATAAAGTCCCAAACCGCATACACATGAAGCTCCATGAATTTTTTTAAATCATCTATGGTTTTCACTTTTTCGTAAGCAGAATGTTCAATTATTTGCTTTCTTAAATCAGCTGAATTGGCTTGTAATTTTTCAATATTTTTATTCATGTTGCAACATTAAGTTTCATTTTTCATTTGTGCATGGAGTAGGATAAGTTGAACGTTTAATTACAAAGATTTGTTCAATAGAATAGGTTCAATTCATTTTTTTTTCTTTTTGGGTACAGGGTCGTAACCAAAACTACCCCAGGGATGACAACTGGAAATACGTTTGATAGCCAACCATGAACCTTTTAATATACCCCATTCTTGAATTGCTTCTATCGTGTAATTGGAGCAGGTTGGTTCGTGGCGACAATTTTGTCCCAACAGTGGTGAAATCACCCATTGATAGATGCGAACAGGTAAAAGAAAAATCCAAATTATACCTTTTCTAAGCGTTTTCATCTTCTTCAAGTAACTCTATATTCAAACCATCACCTTGTGGATGTATACTGATACGTAAAACAGTTTGTTCTGTTTGTAGGTTAATGAAGTCTCCGTAGAATTTTTTATTTTCTGCATCCAAATCTGCTTCCATTCGAAGAATAACTTTACCTGTAACTTCATTCCACGGACTTTCATCTGAAGCGTCGAACTCATTAATGGTTAGCCGTCCATTAAACGTTTGATCCAATTTTAGTTGCTCTTCTGCAATTGCGATTTCATTAAAACACAACTTTGGATTTTCTTCCGTGTCTCCTGAGGAAATCAGTAATTCGCCTTTGTCTTCAAACTTCAATTCTAATGCGTATAAAAACTCAAAACCATTATCCTGATTCGCATTATTATGCCACAAATAGTAGGTGACTGAAGATATTTTTCTTCCAATAAATCGTTCGATTTCATCTACATCTTTTGTGGTAAAATAGGATCTTTCCATTCTTTTTGAGTTTTTACAAAGGTATGATTAAAC
>SKHH01000041.1 GCA_007117055.1 Lishizhenia sp.
TATGTCAGTGTTAGAAATGAAGGTACCAAGTCCAGGAGAATCAATTTCAGAAGTTGAAATTGCACAATGGATGGTATCAGACGGTGATTACGTCGAAAAAGACCAAACTATCGCGGAAGTAGATTCCGACAAAGCAACCTTAGAACTTCCAGCAGAAGCTTCCGGAACAATCACATTAAAAGCCGAAGAAGGTGATACCGTTGAAGTTGGTCAAGTAGTATGCTTAATAGATACTTCTGCAGAGCGTCCAGCAGGTTCAGAAGCTCCAAAAACAGAAGAGAAAAAGGAGGTTGTTGCAGCTGAAGAAAAGGAATCCAAAGAAACTCCTGCTCAAGAAAAAGAACCCCCTGTTAAAGAGGAGAAAGAAAGTTATGCTACTGGAACAGCCTCACCTGCGGCCAAGAAAGTAATGGCTGAAAATAATGTACAGGCAAATCAGGTTAAAGGAACAGGAAAAGATGGCAGAATAACTAAACAAGATGTAGTTTCTGCAATGGCAGCTGGTTTCGATACTGCAACTACAAATGGTTGGGGTGGAACACGAGAAAAGTCTGCAGAGAAAATGTCAATGTTACGTAGAAAAGTTGCTGAACGTCTTGTTTCAGTGAAGAATGAAATGGCAATGTTAACTACATTCAATGAGGTTGACATGAAGCCAATCATGGATTTACGTACAAAATACAAGAAGTTATTCGCTGAACATCATGAAATAAATCTTGGATTTATGTCCTTTTTCACAAAGGCATGTACAGAAGCGTTGAATTTATTTCCCGCAGTAAATGCGCAGATTGATGGAAAAGAAATGATTTTCCATGACTATGCAGATGTGGGAATTGCCGTATCATCACCTAAAGGACTAATGGTTCCTGTTATTAGAAATGCAGAACAAATGACTTTAGCTGAAATTGAAAAAGAAATCAAACGATTGGCGATTAAAGCAAGAGATGGTAAAATCACTCCAGATGAAATGACCGGTGGAACATTCACTATTACGAATGGAGGTGTATTTGGTTCGATGATGTCCACACCTATAATCAATCCACCACAGTCAGCTATTTTAGGAATGCACAACATTGTTGAGCGTCCTGTGGCCATTGATGGAAAAGTAGAAATCCGTCCGATGATGTATTTGGCATTATCTTATGACCATCGTATTATTGACGGTAAAGAATCCGTGAGCTTCTTAGTAAAAGTAAAAGAAATGCTAGAAAATCCAGAACGCATGATTTTTAGTGGTAAAGATCCTTACGAAGTGTTGTTAGGTTTGTAGCCGAGGAAATAATATATCAAAAGCGAGATGAAAGTCTCGCTTTTTTTTGTGGTGTCAATTAATCTTGGTTTATCACGAATTCAGTGGAATTCCTTATTATCATTGTCACAGGTAGTAGCGAAAAAAATTAAGTTGTAAAACATTATATCAAATTGATTGTTTCATTTATCTGAATATATTAGGAACTGAATTATAATAATTCTTATATTTGTTCAGCTCTCGATACTAAACAATAAAACAATAAAACAAAAAAGAGTGTCGACCTATATTGAACTAAATGAGCAACTAGAAATCATTGATCTAAAATCATTCCATGGTCGTTTAGGTAAACTTAGTGATCTTCATGATTTTTTCTCTCAAAATACGATCGATAAAATTATCGATTTTCATGCATCTAACACCTCTAAATATTCACGGTTTCAAGGGGAATTAAGTAAAACATTCAAAACAATTAAAGACTACGAAACAGTTGATATTCACTTAGGTAAAGAATCGGCTAAAAGGCTTTCACTTCATATTTATCCTGTTAAAAATAATGAACAAAAAAAATCCCACCATACTTTGGTAATGGATAGTGCCGAAGAAATTTTCAATAATTCAATTTTGGGAATTGTCCTCCAAGAGGAAAACGGAGACATTTCTTTAGCAAACAAAGCTGCGGAAGAAATATTGGGACTAACCTATGACCAAATGATTGGAAGGAAATCTACTCATCCTGAGTGGAGAGCGGTAAAAGGAGATGGCAGTCCTTTTCCAGGGGAAGAACATCCTGCCATGGTTTCACTTAAAACGGGACGAAAAATCTACAATACAGAAATGGGAGTGTACCATCCTAAGAAAAAAGAGATGCGATGGATACTTATCAACGCAAAGCCAATTATTGATGAAAACACCAATAAACCTAATGCTGTTTACACATACTTTCTGGATATTACTGAAATTAAGCGACTTTCTAATTTATTAACTGAAAACAAGCAGCTTTCGGCACTTCAAGCAGAGCATTTGAAGAAGGAAGCACAAGCTAAAGAGACCTTACTAAAAATATCCAATGCTTTTATAAATCCAAAAAATAACGTTGACGCTGTACTTTTTGAATTAACGCTTAGTCTAATTGCTGAACAAATTAATGCGGATAGCGTAACTCTATTTTATTTATCTGAAAGTAATAAACTTAAAGAAGTTAGTTCATCCCGATTATCTGACGACATGGAGGGAGTTTTACCTAGTAAACTTACTGAAACATTTGTTAGAAATAATCTTCACATGGGACAATGGGGCACCTTTCCAAATACTTCAATGATAGAGGATACAAAAGAAATATTTTCAACCAATTCTGCCGAGAAGACATTAAAAAGTCTTTACACCTCCCCTCTTTTTGGACCTGAGGGTGATAAAAATTATTTTATTCAAATCGAATACCATGAATCTAAGCATGAGTTAAGTGAATTTGAAAGAGAAATAATTGAATTGTTCTTAGGTACCTTAGAGGACTTTAAGCGAAAAAAACAATTAAATTGGAGCGTTGAACGGAACAATAGAATCATAAAAAATAGCTTAAATGAAATTTATCTCTTTGATGCCAATTCATTAAACTTCATATATTTTAACGATGCGGTTTTGAAAAACACACAATATAGTGTGGAAGAACTAAAAAAAATGAATCCACTCGACCTTAAATTACACCTGAATGAAAAACAGTTCAGGAATAAATTAGAGCCATTATTAAAAAACAAGCTTAAGTCCATTAACTTTGATAGCGTTCATACGCGAAAAGATAAATCAAAGTACGATGTAGTTATTTACCTAGAATATTTCAATAGTAACAAAGAGTCCTTCTATGTTGCTATTATTAGAGATGTGAGCAAGGAAAAAGCAGCCCTGAGAAAACTTAAAGAAAACAGAAAGTTATTACAGGGGGTATTTACAGAGTCTAAAATCCCTATGCTCATATCTACTGCTCACGACTATAAAATAGTAAATGTAAACAATGCTATGCGCTCTTTTTTAGATGAAAGTCATGAACAGTATATTGGTCAGTCAATTTCAAAAATAGCAAGTGATGAATTCATTGAAAAACTAAAAACAATTGACCGCAAAAACTATTCAAGTTTTAAAACAACGCACAAATCTAATGGTAAATTGCTCCATCTAGAAATTCATAGTTCAATGATTCGAATAGAAAATGAATTATATATATATTCAATGATTATAGATGAAACTGAAAAAGTAGAAAGTATCAATCAAATTATTTCTCAAAATGAATTATTAAAGGAGGTTGCTTGGAAAAATTCACATAAATTCAGAGCTCCAGTATCAAAATTATTAACCATTATGGAGGTAATCGATGTTGAAACTTCCAATAAAAAAGAATTAGAGACGGACATTGATGCCATTCGAACAACGGTTGGAGAAATTGATGAAATAATTCACGATATAAACAAGTCTGTCGAAAAATCAAAAGACGTGGAAAACAAAAGAAGAAACTATGACTAAACGAATTTCCATAATTGACGATGATTCAATGATGTTACTTCTGCAAAAAAGAATTATCGGAAAAGTATTTCCAAATCATGAAATATATACTTTTGAATCAGCTAATGAAGCACTTATTTTTTTTGATAATCACGTAAACTGTTTTCATTACATCTTTTTGGATTTGAATATGCCTCAGATGAATGGATGGGAGTTTTTGGATCGTGTGAAAAATAGTTCATTCAAAAATAATATAGCGGTTGTTATTGTTACCTCCTCTATTGATCAAAATGA
>SKHH01000288.1 GCA_007117055.1 Lishizhenia sp.
AAAAACTTTATTCTTGCTAAATTCATTTTTCCTCCAAATTCTTTTTGGAGAACATCTAATAAGGTTGTACATTCGTTGTCAACCTTGGGAATCGGACTTTGAGGCGAACTGTAATTCATACTCTAAGACACTAATTTCTAAGGTTTTAACCAAGAAAAAATCAAGTTATTTTATTGATTTTTAGGTGATTATATTTTTTGTCATGTACTAAACTTTTATATATTAGCCCTTACGATTTTGTGAAAAAACATGGGGGTCACTAAAATCAAATAGACTTACACAACATGGAATGAGAATAAATAATTTCAGAATAAAAGAAAGGATCAAGTTCTTTTTAGAGCGACAGTTTGTAAAAGGAGCGCATATCCAATTACTATTTGTTGCTGCATTAATTGGGATGATCTCCATTGTAGGCGGATTGTTAATTACTCCTATTGAAGCATCCTCCGAGTCCTTGGGTGACGCTATTTGGTGGGCTTTTCTGCGATTATCTGACCCAGGGTATTTAGGTGATGACGAAGGAGCTTGGAGGCGCTTGATTTCTACGATTCTTACCATTTTAGGCTATGTGGTTTTCTTAGGGTCAATGGTGGCGATTATTACCGCTTGGTTGAATCGAAAAATAAGAAACCTAGAACAGGGGCTTACTCCAGTTACTTCAAATAATCACGTTGTGATTTTGGGTTGGACAAGTAAAACAATTCATACTGCTGGAGAAATATTTCAATCCGTAGGTCGCTTACGCAGGTTTTTAAAATTTTATGGTGCTAGGAGGTTAAAAGTAATTATTTTATCGGAAGATGTTACACCGGACCATTTTCAAGAGTTACGTGATAACGCTTTGATTGGTGATCGGGCTAATGAAATTATTCTTCGTTCAGGGAACTCCATTGATCGGGAGCATTTAAAAAGGGTAGATTGTTTAAACGCCGCCGCTATTATTATTCCAAGTCCATGGAGAAGTGATAACGATTTAATCACATCGGATGTGGTTTCTATAAAAACCTTGCTTTCATTAAGTGCCGAATCGTTTAACGCTAAAACCCCCATTCGATTACCTTATGTGGTAGCTGAGATTCAAGATGAAAACAAAATAAAAGCAGCTTATCGTGCTTATTCAGGACCCATAGAAGTTATAGGAAGTAACACAATTATCAGTAGGCTACTTGCTCAAAATATTCGCCACCAAGGCTTATCAGTAGTCTATAATGCCTTATTATCGCACAGTATTAGTAACAATATTTTTTCGCTTGAATTTCCTGAAGCAATAAACAAAAACCTGTTTGAATTAAAAGCTTGCTTTCCTAAAGCTATCTTAATGGGGGTTGTTAGAATAGCGCATAATGAATTTAAACCATTACTTAACGTTTCTCCAAATTTTACAATTGAAAAAGGTGACCGCTTGGTTTTACTTGCTAAAAGTTCGAAAGATACGGCATTTCAACCCACTGTGGGAAATTCAAACAGTAAGGCTCTTGTAGCCTCGCGTGAATTAGCCATGGAAGTCCAAAACGACACCATTAAACTATTAATTTTAGGTTGGAATAGTCACGTGCCTGCGCTCATTAAAGAGCTTTGTACTTACGAAGATGAATATTATGAAATTACGTTTGTGTCCATTCGTTCTAAAGAAGAAAGACAACTAGAACTTGAAAAGTTAGAAAACTTAACAAACCGCGTGAATTGGAAACATATAGAAGCGGATTATGTGAAGGAATCTGAATTCAAAAGAATAAACCCTGCGGCATTTGACAATGTTCTTTTGGTCAGCAGCGACCGTATATCAGAAAAAGAAGAGGCCGATGCACGTACCATAGTTGGTTATATTTTATTAGAAGGAGAGCTGGAAAATGCCACTAAGAAACCCGCTGTTTTAATGGAGCTTTCTGACCCAAATAACGAACCCTTATTGAGAAGATACAAAGGTGAAGTGATAATTACACCTCTTATTTTAAGTAACTTGCTTGCCGGTGTAGCGTTGCAAAGAGAAGTAAACAGTATTTTCAAAGAATTGCTTACTGTTGGTGGTGCTGAAATTATTTTCAGAAACCCTTGGGATTATCATCTTAATGATGGGTTGATGACCTTTTGGGAACTCGAGAACAAATCCATTGAATTTGGCGAAACACTTCTCGGTATTTTTGATAGCAATGAAGATGTAAGAAGCGAACAGCATCTCATCCTAAACCCGGGCAGAAATAAAACGATAACAATTAAATCAGGGATTCAATTGGTGGTTTTAACAACGGTTTATTAAACCACATAAATACCTCTTACTTCAAATACAGAAATATATGTTCTGTTGCACTGCCACATGTAACTGCACCACAGTATTATATTAACTCAAGAACGTTTAATTGCTTGTTAGACCCCCACTTGTAAAAACAATAAATCACGCATTTCAAAAACCTTTGTTAATTTTGCAAAAGAACTTTTAGAAATTACAAAATGAACATAGACTTAACGGGAAAACATGCCGTGGTGTGTGGAAGCACGCAAGGAATTGGAAAATGTACAGCGATGGCACTGGCTGAAATGGGTGCAAGTATCACTTTGGTGGCTCGAAATGAAGAGAAATTAAAAACGGTGTTAGCTGAATTACCAGCGAATGACCAACACGATTACCTTGTCGCTGACTTTGAAAAATCGAATGAATTAGAACAAAAAATCAACGAGTGGGCAAAAAATAAAACAGCTCATATTTTGGTAAACAATACCGGTGGACCTAAAGGAGGTCCCATTCGTGAAGCTGGATTAGACGAGTTTAAAAGTGCTTTCAATAACCACCTTATTTGTAACCATATTCTTGTAACGGCTTTGTGGAAAGGCATGAAAGATGCTGGATACGGTAGAATCATTAATGTAATTTCGACAAGTGTAAAACAACCATTGGATGGATTAGGAGTTTCCAACACCGTTCGTGGTGCTGTGGCAAATTGGAGTAAAACATTAGCCAATGAACTAGGTCAGTTTAATATTACTGTAAATAATGTTTTACCAGGAGCCACAAACACCGTTCGTTTGCAGTCCATCGCTGAAAACAAAGCCGCACAAAGCTCAGGCATCGATGTAGCAGAAATTTTCAGCAACATGGCGGCGCAATCTCCAATGAAGCGAATTGCCGAGCCAGAAGAAATAGCAAATGCCATTGCCTTTTTAGCTAGCCCAGCAGCTAGTTATATCAACGGAATAAATGTTCCCGTTGATGGAGGTAGAACAAAATCGTTATAAAACGAAAATTAAAATAAAATTTTGTTGATTAGGAATCTTTCCTTACATTTGCACTAGTTTTAAAGTATTTAATTAGAACGAGGGGACAATAGTCCCCTCTTTTTGTAACACATGATTAATAAAAAAAACATACGTCAATTGGCTCAAGATCGGATAGATGAATTAAATAAAGATTTGTTTATTGTTGATTTATCTATCTCTACTAGTAATGTAATTCATGTGGAGATTGATAGCGAAGTTGGAAATGTTAGTATAGACGATTGTATCCGTGTTTCTCGAAATATAGAGCACAATTTGGATCGAGAAGAACAGGATTTTGAATTACACGTTTCTTCTGCGGGATTAGACAAACCGTTTCGAGTAGTACAACAATACATTAAAAACGTTGGTCATGAGGTTGCTGTAAAACTAAACGAAGGCGGGAAAATACAAGGTGTTTTGACGCAAGCTGATGATAAAAGCTTTACTTTAGAAACTACTCGAAAAGAACGTATCGAAGGAAGGAAGAAAAAAGAAACAATTATTGAAAGTCATACATTTAACTATGACGAAGTAAAAGAAACTAAAATTATTATTTCATTTAAATAAACAACATATGGATAGCTCAAATTTAATTGAATCGTTTACTGAGTTCAAAGAATTTAAAAGCATTGATCGGCAAACCATGATGCACGTTTTAGAAGACGTGTTCCGTTCTATTTTAAAGAAAAAATATGGAACAGACGAGCATTGTGACGTGATCATTAATATAGATAAAGGAGATTTCGAAATTTGGGTCAATAAGGAAATTGTTCCAGATGGAGAGGTGGAAGATGAAAATATAGAAATCGCTTATTCACAGGCGATTAAAATAGAACCAGATTTTGAGGTAGGTGAAGAAGTTTCTGAAGAAATAAAATTTGAAGACTTTGGAAGAAGAAATATTCTTTCTTTGCGTCAAAATTTGATTTCTCGTATTTTAGAATTAGAAAAAGATCAGTTATACAAAGTATACAAAGACAGAATTGGAGAAATTGTTACAGGAGAAGTTTATCAAGTTTGGAAAAAAGAAATTTTAATACTTGATGATGAAGGGAATGAATTACTATTGCCGAAATCTGAACAAATTCCTTCTGACTACTTCAAAAAAGGAGAAACAGTTAGAGCTGTCGTTTCTAAAGTAGACATGAGAAATAGCAGTCCTGTGATTATTTTATCTAGAACAGCTCCCGAATTCTTAGAAAGATTATTTGAGTTAGAAGTTCCAGAAGTATTCGACGGACTTATCACAATTAAGAAAATCGTGCGTGTTCCTGGAGAGCGCGCTAAAGTAGCTGTAGAATCCTACGATGATAGAATTGACCCAGTGGGTGCTTGTGTGGGAATGAAAGGTTCAAGAATTCATGGTATTGTTAGAGAATTACGCAATGAAAACATTGATGTAATTAACTTTACAAATAATATTCAGCTATACATTCAACGTTCTTTATCACCAGCGAAAATAAGTTCTGTTGAAATGCTAGAGGAGGAGAAAAAAGCAAATGTTTATTTGAAGCCAGACCAAGTTTCTTTAGCAATAGGAAAAGGCGGTTTTAATATTCGATTGGCAAGTAGATTAACAGGATACGAAATTGATGTTTACAGAGAAGGTGCAGTAGATATTGAAGACGTAGACTTAGAAGAATTTGCAGATGAAATCGATGGATGGATTTTGGATGAATTAAAAGCAATTGGCTGTGATTCAGCTAAATCAGTGTTAGAGCTTCCTGTTGAAGAGTTAGTGAGTAGAACAGACTTAGAAGAGGAGACAATTAAGGAAGTTTTTAAAATATTGCAATCAGAGTTTGAATAGTACTAAAACTGTTCTTACCTTAGACCACTAAAACGAAGTTAAAATAAATACGAAGGAAGCTAGATATATGGCCGGTAAAGTAAAAAGATTAAGTAAAGTAGCTCGTGAATTAAACGTTGGGATTTCTACAATTGTGGAGTTCTTAGAAGATCAAGGCGTAAAAATTGATTCTAATCCAAATACAAAATTGGAAGAGGATCATTATGCTATGCTTAGTGAACAGTTCGCTGACGACCAGTCGCTAAAAGAAGCGGCTAAGAAAACAGCCCTAAAAAGAGAGAAGCGCGAGACTGTTTCGCTCAAGTCGAAAGAAGAAACTCCTGAAAAACAGGTAGAAGATGAGCCAGACGAAGAAATTGAGCTGCCAAAACCTTTAGACCAATCGGCGATTGTAATCCCCCCCTCCTCTAAAGAAGACGTTCCTTCCACTTCTGATGAAAACCTTGAAAAAGAAAAAGTAGTAGAAAAAGAAGAAAAAAAAGAAGAAGAGCGAAAAACGATTGGCGATGGAAATGTTAAAGTTTCTGTCATAGGACAAATTGATTTATCTAGCTTAAATCAAAAAACGCGTCCTGACAAACGAAAGAAGCCTGCTAAAAAAGAGCAAGCGACGCCAACTTCTAAGAATGTTACTCCAAAAAAAGAGGAGAAACCAGCTGAGGTTAAAAAGGACGAGAAAAGGCAAAAGCCAGAAAAGGAACAAGAGGCTCCTCGTCAAATTGAAACTATAAAGGCAGAAAGACAACAATTAAGTGGACCTACAGTAGTGGGTAAAATTGATCTTCCTGCTGAAAAGAAACCTTCGAAACACGAACCTAAACGCAAACGTAAACGCATTAAAAAGGTTGATGTTAACAAAACGCAAGGTGGTGGTGACAGTAATGCAAACAGAGGCAAGGATCGTGGCAAGCACAAGCCTAAGAAAAAACATGAGCCAAAACCTGAGATTACTGAAAAGGACATCGAGAAGGAAATCAAAGAAACACTTGCTCGATTATCTGGCGGAAAGAAAAACCAAGGAGCTAAAAATAGAAGAGCTAAAAGAGATTCGGTCGCTCAAAAAAGAGAGCAAGAATTGCTTGATGCAGAAAAAGAATCTAAAATACTTAAGCTTACAGAATTCGTAAGTGTATCGGAATTGGCCTCTATGATGGATGTTCAAGCTACTCAGATTATTGCAGCTTGTATGTCTTTAGGTATTTTTGCTTCGATTAATCAACGATTGGATGCCGAAACCATTACAATTGTTGCGGATGAATTTGGGTACGATGTAGAATTTGTTTCTGCGGAAGTTCAAGAGGCTATTCCAACGGTTGAAGATAAGGAAGAGGACCTATTAGAGCGACCTCCAATTATTACCGTAATGGGACACGTTGACCACGGTAAAACATCTCTTCTAGACTATGTGCGAAATGCAAATATTGTAGAAGGGGAAGCAGGAGGAATTACACAGCACATTGGAGCTTACTCTGTTGTGCGACCAGACGGGAAAAAATTAACTTTCTTAGATACGCCAGGTCACGAAGCCTTTACAGCAATGAGGGCACGTGGAGCCAAAGTAACAGACGTCGCAATCATTATTATTGCCGCTGACGACGATGTGATGCCACAAACTAAAGAAGCTATTTCTCACGCACAAGCTGCGGATGTTCCTATGGTATTTGCTATTAATAAAATTGATATGCCCGGAGCTAATCCTGATAGAATTAGAGAACAGCTTTCTCAAATGAATATTTTGGTAGAAGATTGGGGCGGCAAATACCAGTGTCAAGAAATCTCCGCTAAACACGGAAAAAACATTGACGAATTGCTAGAAAAAGTAATTCTAGAAGCAGATTTACTTGATTTGAAAGCAAATCCAAATAAAAATGCTGTTGGTACTGTATTAGAATCTTCCTTAGATAAAGGAAAAGGATTTATTACAAACATTCTTGTACAAGAAGGAACCATGAAAGTCGGAGATGTTATCTTAGCTGGAAGACATTCAGGTAGAGTTAGAGCAATGCATAACGAACATGGAAAATCGTTAAAAGAAGTTGGACCCGCTACACCAGTCTCTATACTAGGTATTAATGGAGCTCCTAGTGCAGGAGACCAATTACATATCATGGATGATGAAAGAGAGGCTCGTAATATTGCAACACGCAGAGAACAGCTTTATAGAGAGCAAGGTTTACGAACTCAGAAGCACATTACACTTGATGAAATTGGAAGACGATTAGCAATAGGTGACTTCAAGGAACTAAACATTATTATCAAAGGTGATGTGGATGGTTCGATAGAAGCATTATCGGATTCATTGCTGAAATTATCTACGGAAGAAATCCAAGTAAATATTGTTCACAAAGCTGTTGGTGCGATTACTGAAGCCGACGTAAACTTGGCTTCTGCTTCGGATGCCGTAATTATTGGATTCCAAGTAAGACCAACAAATCCAGCTAGAAAACTTGCTGAAAACGAACAAATTGATATTCGACTTTATTCGGTTATCTACAAAGCAATTGAAGAATTGAAATCTGCTATGGAAGGAATGCTTTCACCTGATGTGGTCGAAGAAATCATAGGTACAGCTGAAGTAAGAGAAACGTTTAAAATCACAAAAGTAGGTACGATTGCAGGATGTTATGTTCAAAGTGGTCTAATTAAACGAAACTCACAAATTCGTGTAATTCGTGACGGAATTGTTATTCATACAGGAAAATTAGGCTCACTCAAGCGCTTTAAAGACGATGTTAAAGAAGTGAAAAACAACTATGAGTGTGGACTGAATGTCGATCGATTTAACGATATCAAAGAAGGTGACATTATTGAAGCCTTCGAAGAAGTTGAAGTAGCAAGAAAACTATAAATACTAATTCAAGATAAAGATTTAGTTTAGCTGAACACCACATTATACCCGATTACTGAGGGTGTTTCAAAAGCCAAAGAAAATTTCTTTGGCTTTTTTATTTGTAAATTGTTAGATATTAAAAAAAACTTATTTATATTTTGTTAGTTTTACGATAGTATTATATAATTGTGATCTTAATCCTACAAATTAATTAGTAACTTTAAACAAATACATATGAAAATCAAATTAGTATTAGCTGTAGCTACAGTAGCAATTTTAGGAATGACTTCTTGTGAAAAATGTGAAGATTGTACTGCTTACGCAGGAGGAACTCCAACTGGACAAAGTCAAGAGTTTTGTGGTGATGCTTTAGATAGTGCAAATGAGTCTTATGACGCAGCTAGTCAAACGGGATGGAAATGTAACTAAACCTCACATTTTAACACTAAAGTCATTGTTCTACAATGGCTTTTTTTGTGTCCATTTTTTTGAATACGCTACGAAAATCTGTACATTTGAAGAAATTTACTACTATGATACGATCAATTTCTATATGGATTCTTGCCAGTATTTTTATTTATACAATTTCTTATTCTCAATGTGAGGAAGAATCAGAACAACGCGTCATACTTATAGGTGATAGCTGGGCTTTCTTTATGGGTGTAGACCAAACAATTAATACTGTTTTTCGCAACTGGGGACATTCCGATAAACAATTCTATACCAATACAACACTGTCAGAAAATGGAGCGCGAACCACTGATTTTCTAGAAGCTGATAAGCAACAAGAAATGTTAGAGGTGTTTGCTAATTTGCCTGAAGCTGACCACGTTCATCTTAGCATTGGTGGAAATGATTTTTTAGGAAATTGGAAAATGTCCTTTACAGAGGAAGAAACAGAAGAACTAAAACAAGAGGTAATAGACCAACTACTCGAAATCATTGACTTTATACGTGACAACAAGCCTGGTGTAAAAATCATGTGGAGCGGATACGTGTATACTAATTTCGAAGAGGAAATTGAACGTTTTATTTTACCCACTCAACACCCATTCTACAGCACTTGGCAAGGAATGGAGTTTCCTGATAACGAAAGTTTAAACTTACAAACGATTAATTTCATGGAAAGCGTGGAAGAAGCTTTAGCTGAGTACGATGACGTATTTTTTATTAATGCCCCAGGTTTGATGCAATATCATTTTGGACAAACCGACCCGCTTCAAGTAGCCCCTTTTGGAACGTATCAACCACAAACAGCAGAACTCCCTTATGGGTTTGTCGAATACCCCTCACCTAGAAATTCTATGCGCGATTATGGAATTACCAGAGATTGTTTTCATTTATCGGGTAGAGGCTATCGTACAATGATTGGTTACCAAACACAAAAATACTATCACAAAGCTCTAATGAATGACCGCTATTATATAGCACAAGGAGGTGGAGCTTCTGGTTCTATTGGCTCTGACGAGCAAGTTTCTTCCACGCTTTTTTTAGGAGAAAATAACAACGTGAATAATCATACGGTAGTAAATTTTGAATTGACTGATTTACCAGATACTTCATTACAAAAAGCAAGCTTATTTTTCCATCAAAAAACAGAGACCGGAAGTAATCCATTCAACGGTTCGGTTACCGTAAAAATGAAAGAAAATTACTTCGGAAATGATGTCAATATCTCATTTAGTGACTTAACAGATGTTCCTAGTGCTCAAGCCGAGGTGTGTACATTCGGATCTAAAGAAGAAGGACATTGGGTACGTTTGGATCTTCCAGAAGTGTTTTTACACGCCATAAAAAATCAATCCGCTGTTTCTTTTATCATTTCGTCTGATGCCAACGGGCTTGTTGAGCTATCTGGAACAGAGGACGAAGAATTTGCGCCAGTATTAGACCTTACCTTTATGGAAAGTGTTCTATCTACAGAAGAAGAAATAGTAGAAACTGAAACAATTGTAGTTTATCCTAATCCAACTAAGGGAATTATTCAAATTAAAACACCAGAAATAATTAAACAAATAGCTGTCCTTGATATGCAAGGAAAAGGAATACTCTATGCTAATGAAGTTGAATTCATTGATTTAACGGCTCAGAAAAAAGGAATATATATCGTACAAATTGATACGAAACAAGGAAGAACGTTTCACAAGATTGTCAAAGAATAAATCCTTTTTTCAAAAACCTTTATTTCTGTATTCAGTACCAAAGAAAAAATATGTAGCTTTGCGCTAGTTAAAAAAAACATCATGAAGATTGGAGCTGCAAATAAAATGATTCATGCAATTATTGCAAAAGTAGAAAAAGAAGGAATATTAGCCGAAGGGTTAATAGATGACCTAAAAGCATTGCGTGAATATGGTTTGAAAGAGCAAGATCCCTTGGTTACTAAAGTAATTCGTTTAAGCTACGAATACCTTATTGAAAACGAAGCTTTTGATGTTGAGGCACAATACGAAGAAGACGAAGACGGTAGCGAATACCCAATGGAAATTGAAGATAAAGATAATTTGCTATATCTATTAAATCTCTTGTTAAAGGCAGATCATAAAATCAACAGAGAAGAAATCAAAGATTACCGCACGGCATTAAAAGAGTCTTTGTATTAGTCCCTGAACGTTGCTTCACGGACAATTAATTCACTTTTCACTATTGTATCGTACAAGCTTGTTTTTCTTTTTCTATAAGTATAAATGTTAAGTTAAAATCTACTGCCTTTTCTTTCTTTTTTCTGCTAACCATTTAGGTACATTAGATTTTGGCTTTTGATGACTTCTGTGTTTTGACTTTGAGCTTGGTGTGTCTCCCAATAATTTTTCTGCTAATTCAGGTCTTTTAGCTTTCTGAAGGGTTTGTTTAATCCATTGATGATTTTCACGCTTATACCAGAAGAAAAACTTATGTTGACGTTGTTTTTCTTCTCTTGTTTTTGCAGTGAAAATAGGCTTTAATGTGTAAGGATGAACACCTGCATAATAAATAACCGTTGCTACTGTCATTGGCGTTGGTGTAAAATCCTGAACTTGTTCCAACTGAAAGCCCATTTCCTTTGTTTCAGCTGCTAGATTAGCCATGTCTTGCTCCTCACAACCGGGATGAGAAGAAATAAAATAGGGTATCAGTTGTTGTTTTAGTCCATGTTTTGCTTGAATACGATCGTATTTTTCTTTAAACGTATGAAAGTGTTTAAACGATGGTTTTCGCATAATTCGAAGTGTGGCATCGCTTGTATGTTCAGGAGCTACTTTTAATCTACCACTTACGTGACGCGTAACTACTTGCTCAATGTATTGATCATGATTACCGTCTTCGTTATTTTTATTCAAATCATCCACTAATAAATCGTAGCGAATTCCTGAACCCACAAATGCTTTTTTGACTTTAGGATGTGCATCAATTTTTTGATACAAAGCCGTCATATCCGAATGATTGGTATCCAAATTACTACAAATCACCGGATGAATACAACTCGGACTTGAACATTTCGCACAAATCTCTTCGTCCTTTCCTTTCATTCTATACATATTAGCAGAAGGCCCGCCAATATCAGAAATATATCCTTTAAAACTAGGATCACTTGCCACCTGCTCTACTTCCCTCATAATAGAAGCTTCACTACGCGAAGCAATAAATTTTCCTTGATGTGCTGAAATGGTACAAAAACTACATCCTCCAAAACAACCTCTATGCGTATTTACAGAAAACTTAATCATTTCAAAAGCAGGAATATCTCCCCTTTTTTTGTATTTCGGATGAGGCAAACGTGTATAGGGTAAATCAAAAGATTGATCGATTTCCATTTCTTCCATCGTCTTGTATGGAGGATTAATTACTAAGGTGTCTGTTTTACCAATTTGTTGAACGATTCGGTTTGCTTGCCATTTATTGGACTCTACCTCTACTACTTTAAAGTTAGCGGCATATTTCAGTTTATCGGACAAACAATCTTCATGTGATGCCAATTCGACGGTTTCCCAATTTTTGTTTTTAGGAAGCGGCTCACCAGAGCCCAATAAAAAAGCCGTCTGTTTAATCGTTCTTAACGAATCAAAAGGAACCCCTCGCTTTAATAACTGCAGTAATTCTCGAAGTGGCTGGTCACCCATTCCGTAAACTAACATGTCAGCACCCGAAGATGCTAAAATAGAGGGCATTAATTGATCACTCCAGTAATCGTAATGCGTAACACGACGCAATGAGGCTTCAATACCACCAATTAGTACAGGAACATCTGGATACAACTCTTTTAGAATTTTAGTATACGTACTTGTGGCGTAATCTGGCCTAAAACCTGCCTCGCCTCCAGCAGTATATGCATCTGTTGAGCGTAATCTTTTATTAGCCGTGTAATGATTAACCATAGAGTCCATACAACCTGCTGTCACTCCAAAAAAGTACTTGGGTTTGCCAAACTTCTTAAAATCCCTTAAGTCGTCCTGCCAGTTAGGTTGTGCAACAATGGCTACTTTAAAACCTTCATCTTCAATAATCCTTCCAATCACCGCCGTTCCAAAAGAGGGGTGATCAACATAAGCGTCTCCAGAAATTAACACGACGTCAATTTCTTCCCATCCCCTTTTCTTTACCTCTTTCATGGTTAAAGGCAACCAGTCCGTAATTGGGCGTTGTTCCATGGTACAAAAATACGGGAAAAACATATATCACAAAAAAATATTTCTCCCCTGTCATTTTTGAGATAAATTAAAATCCTACCGATATTGAAATCATATCTGTAGCGTGTAACTTCAACAAAAATTATGTAGTTTTGTACGTTGAAATTTTGAGAATGGAAAAAGATATTCGAGCGATACGCAAACTACTCATAATAATGATCGTTACATTAGTGCTTTATCTATTGAAAGTATTGTCTATCATATTTGTTCCATTGGTTTTTGCTTTATTCGGAGCTTTGGTTTTTATGCCTTTATTACGTTGGTTTCAGCGTAGAAAAATCCCCAATATTTTTGGACTGCTGTTGGTCCTACTCTTTATCGCTGGAGGACTAAAGGTTGGCTACGAGGTGGTACGCTACTCTGGAAAGGAATTGGCTAGCTCAAATAAGGATTTTTACGCAAAATTCGACAAAAAACTAAACGATGTTATTCACCCCGTAATGGATTTTATTGGTATTGAAGCAGAAGAGGGTGAATCGGACTTAGAAGCTTTATTACACAGTGAAAAGTTCACTGCGAATGTGTTTGGGAATGTTGGAAATACGCTCAATTTCACACGTAAATTCGTGAGCATGTTATTAATGACCATTTTCTTTATGATATTACTATTGGCTGGTTCAGTCAATATCCAAAAAGTAATGGAATTACTCATTTTCAAACAACGTTTTTCGTCTATAAAAACCTTTCGACAAATAGAACAAGACATTCTGAAATTTATTGTAGTAAAGTTTATCCTGAGTCTTTTCACAGGTATAGGTTTCGGTATCGCTTGTTATAGTTTTGGCGTTAGTTTTCCATTTTTCTGGGGACTTTTTGCTTTTCTCATTAATTTCATTCAAATGATTGGGTCTGTTATTTCTGTAATTGTTTTATCTGCCTTTGCTTTAGTTGAACTCGATCAAACTGGAACGTTGTTGTTCTTTGTTCTTATCATTGCAGGTATTCAAATACTTTTCGGTGGGATTTTAGAACCTATTCTAATGGGTAAATCATTCTCTATAAATACCGTAACCGTTCTCATCATGTTAGCATTATGGGGCTTTATTTGGGGAATTCCAGGTTTGATCCTTTCTATTCCTATTACAGCATTGATCAAGAAAATTCTAGAGCAGTTCCCTGGCACTGCCGTCTATGCTCGCATTATGTCATAGAACTCGGGTACAATAGGTTTTAAGGAGTAAGCATGTTTTTTTGTGAACTATAACTACTTGTTAAACAAGTAAATAAAGTAGCTTCGACACAAATAAAACATATCTATGCCCTGAATACGATGTTCTTCCCTACAATCAGCATTCCTATATTTATACTGAAGCAGTGAGTATTACATTCGGTTATAGGCAGTAAAAATTCGGATAGCATTATTCTTAAAAAAAACAACACCTCATTAGAATGTATAACTCACTCGCGCAAAGAAATTAATTCCAGGTTGAGGAATTCCGGGACCTAAGTTTTTCAAGGGTGATAAATGAGCAATATATTCGGTATTTAACATGTTTCTAACCCCTAGATTCACCCCTAATTTCTCACCGTAAGAAAGCTTTACGGCTAAGTTAACTAAATGAAAGCCGTCTGTTGGTGCTTCAAATTCAGCTACTCTATCTTGCGTTAAAAAGAACTGATGTTCTAACACAACATGTTCCACTTTCAATTTATGCTTATTGTTAATATCAAATCGAATGCGTGAATTCAAATTAGGTTGAGGTATTAAATTGATAGGATTAGCAGATTGATCTTCAGCTATGGTCAAACTAAAGTCCGACGACAAATGCAAACGGT
>SKHH01000032.1 GCA_007117055.1 Lishizhenia sp.
TTGTTAAAATCTCTAAAAATAGAGACAAAAAGATAGTGTTTAATCATCTATTGTCCGTTAAATAGTTCTTCTACTTTTTTTCGTCTAAATTCGAAAATCTCCTCAAGTTTTCCCTTGACGATAATGGGATGTACAAGCTTACCTAGAGGCCCTAGCGGTAAAATGTAAGATACAATGTCTGTCATTTCTACTCCTCCTTCCACGGGTTTAAAATGATGTTCATGATGCCACATTTTGTAAGGCCCTTGTCTTTGTTCATCAACAAAGAACTTCCCTTCATGAACGTATTTGATTTCTGTGACCCAGGTCATGGGAATGTTGCATAAAGGTTTAACAGTATACTCAATGATCATTCCCTCATACATTTTTTCAGGAAGTTCTACTTTAATATCAAACCCCATGTGACTCGGGGTTATTTCTTTTAAGTTTTTGGGAGACGAAAAAAAGTCCCAACATTCCTCCAAGGTTGCTTTTACAAATTGCTTTTTTTTTAGCTGATACATGATTTCTAATTTTATATAAAACAGTCTATATTGAGAACTTGTTCAAAAGAGTTGTTGCCACTTATTGTGAAAGCATTCGAATTGTCTTTAAGTAAAACTAAGGTATTTATGCAACGACGCCCTCTAAAATCAAAATTCTAAAGTTAAATGCCTTTGCTCTGTTATGAATACAGACAACAATTGTTACATTTGTTATTGCAAGTTTAGATGAATTAGGAACATTGCAGAAATCTTAGAGAAATGGAAAAAAAGAAAATAAAAGAACAATTGAAATCAGATCGGGCGCCTATTCGCGTTGGAATAAGTATCGGTGATTTGAATGGAATTGGTCCTGAAATTATAATTAAAGCGTTTAATGATCCTCAAATTTTAGTGGAATGTATACCTATTATTTATGGGTCAACTAAAACGATGTCCTATCATAAAAAAGCGATCAATGACGAGCTATTTAACTATCAACGTATTGAAGATGCTTCAAATGCACAAGCGAAAAAGGTAAATATCGTTGCTTGCTGGAAGGAAATCGTAAATATTGAGCTAGGTCAAGCAACAGAAACTGGAGGAAAGTATGCATTTCAATCGTTAGAGGCAGCTACGAAAGACCTTGCGAGTGGCAAAATAGATGTCTTGGTAACAGCACCAATTTCCAAGGAAACTATTCAGAAATCAGGATTTAATTTCCCTGGCCACACAGAATATCTAGCAGATCTTTCTGGAGTTGATGAGGCACTGATGATGATGGTGTCAGAGAACTTACGTGTGGCTTTAGTTACTAGTCATATTCCATTGATGGATGTAGGAAAACATATTTCAAAAGAAAAAATTCTTTCTAAAATTAATGCGTTTAAAGCTAGTTTAGTTAAAGATTTTGGAATTATTAAACCAAAAATTGCTGTTTTAGGCCTAAATCCACATGCAGGAGAAAAAGGAAAAATGGGAAATGAGGAAGCTGATATTATTACTCCAGCAATTGTGCAATTGCAAAGTGAAGGAAAGCTCGTTTTTGGTCCTTATCCGGCAGATGGTTTTTTTGGTTCGCGTCAGTATAACCAATTTGATGGTGTTCTTGCAATGTATCACGACCAAGGTTTGACCGGCTTCAAATCGATCGCATTCAATGATGGAGTGAATTTTACAGCGGGGTTACCTATTGTGCGCACTTCACCTGACCACGGGACTGCTTTTGATATTGCGGGAAAAGGAGTGGCGGATGAACAGTCGTTTAGAAGTGCTGTTTATTTAGCAATGGATATTTATCGTACTAGAAATTTTGTCAAGGAAATGAATGCTAACCCATTGCGAAGTCAGAAAAAATAAATACGATGGATTTGAACTTACAATTATTAGAAGAAATATGTCAAGCGCCTGGAGCACCAGGTTACGAACATAAAATTAGAGCGTTAATTTTAAAGGAAATACAAGATTTAGTGGATGAAGTAGAGTTAGACAATATGGGTAACATCTACGCTATCAAACGCGGAAAATCCAACAAAAAAATCATGGTCGGTGCGCACATGGATGAAATTGGATTTATTGTTACACATATTGATGAAAAAGGATTTATTCGTTTTCATACTTTAGGAGGTTTTGATCCAAAGACATTAACTGCTCAACGTGTTATTATTCATGGAAAAGAAGATGTTATCGGAGTAATGGCAGCCAAACCGATTCACGTAATGACGCAGGAAGAGCGAAATAAAAACCCTAAGATTACTGATTTCTTTATTGATACAGGAAGGACGAAAGAGGAAGTAGAAGCACTTATTTCTATTGGGGATCCGATCACAAGAGAGCGTTCATTTATTGAGATGGGGGATTGTGTGAATAGCAAGTCCTTAGATAATCGTTTGGCGGTGTTTATACTTATTGAGACGCTAAAACGCTTAAAAAACGAAACTATTCCTTTTGATCTTTATGGGGTGTTTACGGTTCAAGAAGAGGTAGGAATTCGTGGAGCAAATGTTTCTGCTTTAAAAATCAATCCAGACTTTGGTTTTGGATTAGATACAACAGTGGCGTACGATTTACCAGGCGCATCTCCTCATGAGAAAATCACTTCACTAGGTGAAGGTACAGCTATTAAAATCATGGACTCTTCTACAATATGTGACTACCGTATGGTGAGTTATATGAAACAAGTAGCAGAACGCAACGCAATAAATTGGCAACCAGAAATTCTAACGGCTGGAGGAACAGATACCGCAGGAATACAACGTATGAACGCAGGAGGAGCTATTGCTGGAGCTATTTCTATCCCAACAAGACACTTACACCAAGTAATCGAAATGGCACATAAAAAAGATATTTCGGAAAGTATTCAATTGCTTACCAAATGTATTCAAGAAATTGAAAATTATGACTGGAGCTTTTAGTGAATACATTTATTCTTTTTACATTTAGAAAAAAATAGAACAGTGCGTTACGTATTACTTTTCATCATTTTTACAAGTTCTGTGTTTACTTATGGGCAAGAAATTTATAAGACGGAAGATTTTAATGCAGATAATTATTTTGAAAATATTTTTGTGAAAAAACTAAGTGAAGACACGCTAAGTTCGCAATTTTTGATTTGGGTTAAGGATACTGTAGCTTTACACAAACATAATTTTCACACAGAAACCATTTATGTTATAGAAGGAGAAGCGCATATGTATTTCAATGATGAGGCTCCAAAAATCATTAAAAAAGGAGATGTCCTCTTTGTGCCCTTTAATACTTGGCATGCCGTAAAAGTTATTTCAGAGGAGCCATTGAAAGTATTGAGTGTTCAGTCTCCTGGTTTTGATGGAAGTGATCGCATTTTTAAGTCGAATAATGAAAAGCATTCAGATGACTAAATTTTTTAAATTACCCGAAATAGCATCGGATGACTTTTTTCATAAAGCTCGATTTGCGCTTACGTGGAGAATTTGTTGGATGTTTATTCTTCTTTTTTCCATTATTTCTTTAATTACGTATTATTTACAGAGCACCTTTTTTCCTCATTATTTAGCTGTGCTGGTCATCAATATCATTAGTGTTCTTCACATGTACTATACTAAACGGCATGGAAAAGCAGCGATTGGAGTATCTGTAATTTCTGTTGTTTTAATTATTTTTTCTATTGTTGACGTAAAGAATGCCCTACATATCATTCAAATGCTTTGGATGCTGGTGATCGTATTATTTGCCTTTTTTACACTTGGTAAGATATGGGGGTTTATTTATTTACTGATGAATTGCATTATTTATGTGACGTATTTTAATACGCGATTGTTCCTTAACATTCGAGATTTAAGTGTGATGACAGAGACAATTAAGGTAATTATGTCCATTGAATTTTGCTTTTCCATGTTTTTAATAGGTTACATATTACAGCAGTTTTATGCCGTGACTTATCATGCAAGGCTGCAAAGTCAAGAAGCATTAGTTCAACTCGAAAAAGAGAAAGAAGTCATCAATAATCAAAATAAAGAAAAAACAGTTTTACTTCAGGAAATTCATCATCGGGTAAAAAA
>SKHH01000043.1 GCA_007117055.1 Lishizhenia sp.
ACTTCGATGAAATAAATGTTCTCATCTTTATCAACCAAAAACTCAACAGTTCCTGCATTATTATAATTTACATGCTTGGCTATCGCAATAGCATAATCGTATAGTTTATTTTTCGTTTCTTGTTTTAGAATGGAAGGTGCAATTTCAACCACTTTTTGAAAACGACGTTGAACAGAGCAGTCTCTTTCAAATAAATGCACTACGTTTCCATCGTTATCTCCTAAAATCTGAACCTCTATGTGCTTAGGATTATCAATAAACTTTTCAATGAATATAGTATCGTCACCAAAGGATTTTTTTGCTTCATTTTTCGCTTCGTTAAACGCTCCGGCTATTTCAGCTTCACTTTTAACTACACGCATTCCTCTTCCACCTCCTCCAGCAGCTGCTTTTAGCATGACAGGGTAACCAATTTCTTTTGCTTGAGAAATAGCATCCTCTGCTGTCTTAAGTGAAATCTTGCTATCAGGAATTAAAGGCACTCCTACTTCTTTGGCAACTTCCTTGGCTCTTACTTTATCACCAAGGCGTAACATTGCATCCACACGAGGACCTACAAAAATGATTCCTTCTTCCTCACATCTTTTCGCAAAATCAACATTTTCAGATAAAAAGCCATAACCTGGATGAATGGCGTCGACGTTATTTTCTTTTGCCACTCTTATAATTTCCTCGATATCCAAATACGGTTTTAACGCATCCGAATCATCACCAATTTGAAAACTTTGATCGGCTTTGTATCGGTGCAAAGAATACCTATCTTCAAAAGTGTAAACAGCTACCGTTTTAATTTTTAGTTCTGTCGCTGCACGAAAAACACGGATAGCAATTTCACTTCGGTTCGCTACTAACAGCTTGTTGATTTGTTGTTTTTTACTCATTTCAATACTACTTAATATATGTTATTAATTCACTACACATTAAAATCCAGCAGAAACATATTTTTCTTTACCAGTTCTGCCATGGTTTGACACTCTAAAAAAGAGCGGTCTTTATGATGCTTGGACAGCTCTCTAGAAAGTTCAAGAATTTTCTCATCTGTTGAAAGTCGTTCTTTTGACATGACGTCAAACAAGTCTTTCAAAATGTATCGCGCATGTTTTATTCGCTGCGCCAAACGAGATCGTTCTTCACTTTGATATTGAATAATAGTCCTTTTATTCAAGTTTTGCAATACCAAATCTACAAAAGCGATGTTTTCTTTATAAAACTGAGGTAAATAGAGTCGTGCCCTACCCTCATAACACTGTTGATCAAAGTCAATGGCGCGAATACGGTACTGCATTCCATCAAAATCATGCGTTAATTCAACCACAAAGTTATACGAACGCATATCACCCAAAAGTGTATAAAAACATCGTTCGTTAAATTTAATAAATTCTTTGGCTAATCGGGTAACATTTGCCTTTGGATGTTTCATTTCATTCAAAATAAACTCATCTCCAGGGATTCCTGTAATATGTTCTTCGACTAAGGTGTCGTTAAATACGTAATAAGAAATACGATTAGGCGAGAGTAAATCTTCTAATTCTAATCCTAATACTCGAGATAAATCTGCACGTTTGATGTAGAAGTAATCATAGTTATCATTAAAATCATTAATGATACGTATTCGGAATGGTCGAGAATTGCCAAACATACAGAGGTCGACACGATCAACACGTAAATGCTTCATTACAAGCATATTTCCCGATGTTTTTAATAAGGAATAGATGTAACATAAGCCCTCGTTAATTTCCTGTGCATCTTCTGGTGCATAAATGACAGTTTGCCATAATGCAGAATCCATAGCAAAGGTTTCTTTATACCTGAGTAAGGAGGAGTATTCAAGAGGTAATTTTTTTGTGCGACCGTAAAACTCGAGATAACGAAGAACGTTCTCAGAGACTTTATACGTTTGTTTCTTTTTTGAGATGAAGCTCATCTCTCACAATTTGTTTTCATAATCAAGTGGTGTTGGTGTTCCTTTCCAACGTGGTTGCAAATTTCGGAATAATTCAACATAAAATAATATGTATGCCTAGTTTTTTTTCATTTTTTTACGAAACGTATAAGTATTACTCGTTTATTGATATAGAGCTGTGGATAAATCAATTTGCATTGCTGATTAGTGCGATTTTAAATATGTACATTTACTTTTCAAAATATATTTTAGGCATATGGAAAAGAATCCAAAGGAAAGAATAAAATATCTCACAGAGAAACTACACCATTACAATCATTTATATTATGTTGAACATAAAAGTGAAATATCTGATTTTGAATTTGATCAACTGTTAAAAGAACTTCAAGAATTAGAAGAAAAGTACCCTAAATACGCTTCAGAATCAAGTCCAACAAAACGTGTGGGTGGTGACATAACTAAGAAGTTTGAAACTGTAAGACATGAATACCCGATGCTTTCCTTATCTAATTCCTATTCTCAGGATGAAATTAAAGAATGGGAACAACGTGTAAAAAAATCAGTTCCTGGAAAAATTAAATATGTTTGTGAACTAAAATATGATGGTGTTGCTATTGGAATTCGCTATGAAAATGGAATTTTGCAAAAGGCTGTAACACGAGGAGATGGAACACAAGGTGAAGATGTGACTACAAATGTGAAAACCATTCGTTCCATTCCTTTACAGCTAAAAGGAAAGTACCCTCCTTCATTTGAAATACGAGGAGAGATTTTTTTTCCGCTCAAAAATTTTCAAGCATTGAACGAGTTAAGAGAAGAAGAAGGAGAACCGCTTTTTGCTAACCCGAGAAACACTGCATCAGGGACGTTAAAACTTCAAGATTCGCGTATCGTTTCCTCACGTTCTCTAGACTGTTATTTATATGGACTGTATGGAGATGATTTGCCGTTTGAAGGACATTATGAAAGTGTATTAGAAGCTAAAAAATGGGGATTTAAAGTCCCTTCAAGCCAAGAAAAATATATTGCCACGACTGATTCTATTGAAGGAATCATGAAGTTTATAAATTACTGGGATAAAAAAAGAGCTTCACTTCCCTTTGAAATTGATGGAATTGTAATAAAAGTAGATGATTACGGACAGCAACAAGACTTAGGTTTTACAGCAAAATCTCCCCGTTGGGCAATTGCTTATAAATTCAAAGCAGAACGTGTTATATCAAGATTACTTTCAATTGATTATCAAGTAGGAAGAACAGGGGCTGTTACGCCTGTGGCTAATCTTTCACCTGTTTCATTGGGCGGAACAATCGTAAAACGAGCTTCTTTACACAATGCTGATCAAATTGCAAAGTTAAGTCTACACGAAAATGATACTGTTTTTGTAGAAAAAGGAGGAGAGATCATACCTAAAATAGTTGGAGTGGAACAAAAAGACAGAGCTGCGGATTCAATTGCTGTAAAGTTCATAGAAAACTGTCCTGTTTGTGGAACTAAATTAATTCGATACGACGGAGAAGCACAGCACTTTTGCCCCAATACCACCGGTTGTGCTCCACAGATAACAGGTCGCATCATTCACTTTATTTCCCGCAAAGCAATGAACATCGATGGCTTGGGTTCTGAAACGGTAGAGTTATTATTCAAGAAGCAACTAATCCATTCGTACGCTGATCTTTATGAGTTGGAATTTAATCAACTGCTTCAACTAGAAAGATTTGCTGAAAAGTCCGTGAATAATTTAATTGAAAGCGTCAAAAACTCAAAAAATGTCCCCTTTGAACGCGTTCTTTTTGCACTAGGTATTCGACATGTCGGAGAAACGGTAGCCAAAAAAATTGCACGTGTTATGAAAAACATTGATACGATTTCTGAAGCCACCTTTGATGAACTTGTAGACATTGATGAAGTGGGTGAAAAAATAGCCTTAAGCATACAGTCATTTTTTCAAGATGACAAAAACAAAGAAATCGTTCAAAAGCTCAAATCACATCAACTTCGTTTAGAAGTAGAAGAAAAAAGTATGGCCTCTTCCCTACTTCAAGGAAAGTCATTTGTAGTTTCAGGTGTGTTCGAAAAATTTTCCAGAAATGAACTAAAGCAACTTATTGAAGCTAATGGTGGAAAAAATGTAGGTTCTATTTCAGGAAAAACGAATTACGTATTAGCAGGAGATAATATGGGGCCAGCAAAATTAGAGAAAGCTCAAAAATTAAATATCCCCATCATTACAGAAGTTGAATTCGCAAAAATGATTGAATATGATTCAAATTGACGAACAAGCAAAAGCAAACATTGAATTAAATACAATTTGCATTATAGAGCAATTTAATGGCGATATAAAAAACACGCAAGAAAAACTCGCTAATCTTTGTGCTATTTTCCCTCCATCCAGTAAAATAGATATTGTGTTACTGCTTTCTGAAAAAGAAAAAATGGAGATGGTGCCTCAGTGTGAAAATGATTCTATTTATTATTTCACCAATAAATCAACCACTATTTTTAATCAAGTAAAAGAAGTTAGATTAAAAAGTCTATTGAGCCAAAAACATGATTTTCTGTTAACATTACCTACAGAAAATTATAAATACGTGAAAAAACTATTAAAGCTTAAAAATCATGTGTTTTCATGTGGTGCGGAGAACAAATGTTTGACTAATTTTGACCTTACTTTTCTGCTAGACGAAACGAATACATATGAACAATTACTAAAACAAATTAAAAACTATTTAATTCAATAACAATGCAATTTAAAGGAACAGGTGTAGCTTTAGTAACCCCTTTTTCACAAAATGGGAAAGTAGATGTTGAAGGATTACGAAAGCTTGTTCGGCTCCAAATTTCAGGAGGAACAGATTTTTTAGTAGTCCAAGGTACTACTGCAGAAACAGCAACCTTAAATACTTTTGAAAAAAAGGAAGTATTAAAAATAATCATCGAAGAGAATAAGGGGAAACTACCAATTGTTCTTGGAATGGGGGGTAATAATACTGCTGCTATAGTGGAAGAAATAAAATCATTTAATTCGGAAGGAGTTGATGGCTTCCTTTCTGTTTCACCCTATTACAATAAACCCTCACAAGAAGGAATTTACCAACATTTCAAACAACTATCTAAAGCGTCATCACTACCTATTATCGCTTATAACGTACCTGGTAGAACGGGGAGCAACATGACAGCTTCAACCACTTTACGTATTGCAGAACTCGATAACATAGTAGCTATAAAAGAGGCTTCTGGAAATATGGAGCAAGTAATGGAAATCATTCAACATGCACCACAAGATTTTGCTGTTTTATCAGGAGACGATGCGTTAACACTTCCGATCATAGCTTTGGGAGGACATGGGGTAATATCAGTTGTTGCTAACGCATTCCCTGAGCGTTTTTCGCAAATGCTGAATGCCTCTCTAAATAATGATTTTGATGCCGCTCGAAAAGCACATTACTCGTTGCTTGATGTAACTCACCAATTCTTCGCAGAAGGCAACCCTGCGGGTGTAAAGGTCGCTCTTCAAGTAAGAGGGATATGTGAAAATGTTTTGCGTTTACCCTTGACAACTGTTTCAAAAACACTAGAAGATCAAATTATTTTAGAAACAAAAAAAATAGTGAACCAGTAAATACGAATGTTATTCACGAAGAAGCCTCTTCATTTCAAATGAAGGGGCTTCTGTTTTATATACTCCTATAGATATTAAAGCGCGCCTAGAATTGAGGTTTATGGATATCAAAAGCACCTTAAAAATATAAGATCGACTCCAATCTTAAATGAATACAACAAAACTTATGAAAATTGTATAAATTATAATATCTTTGCACTAATTATTAGCAACTTTTAATTAAGTACTCTTCTCGGTTGCATTTTTGGATTCCTCAAATTTCCGCTAAGTTGCTTTCTAAGCTGCGTATTTATTATCATTTAAAAAATTTTATGGGTAGATCTCAAGACACTTTTAGTAAAAGAGAAAAAGAAAAAAAACGTCTTAAAAAACGAAAAGAAAAACAACAGAAAAAAGAAGAACGTAAGGCAAGCTCCGACGGTGGAGGTTTAGACAGCATGATTGCTTACGTTGATGAATTTGGTAACATTACGGATACTCCGCCAGATGAAACTCAAAAAAAGGAGGAAATCATCGCAGAAAACATTGAATTGGGTATTCCAAAAAGGGAAAAAGAAGATGAACCTACATCATGGGAGGGTAAAGTAGTTTTCTTTAATCACTCAAAAGGTTTTGGTTTTATTCAGGATGCGAATGCTGATGAAAAGTACTTTGTTCATATCAACAATTGTACCTTTGAAATAGAGGAAAACGATAAAGTTTCATTCGAATTGGAACGTGGACCAAGAGGAATGAATGCAATTAATGTATCCAAAATTTAATTGACATACTAATTTAATGTTGAAAATCAATCAAATAATACATTTCACGAAAAAAAAATATTTTTTTTTCGTGAAATGTATTGTCATTAAATAAATGCACCTTATATTTGCACTCGCAATCACAAACGGTGATGCTCAAATTAAGCAAAAGAACAATACAAAATTTAGCAACTTTGGTTGTATTTGGCTGTTGCCAAAGTGTTTTAACACATTATAAATTTTGGTCCGGTAGTTCAGTTGGTTAGAATACCTGCCTGTCACGCAGGGGGTCGCGGGTTCGAGTCCCGTCCGGACCGCTTTGAAAACACGCCTCTATGGCTGGAGGAATAGAAAACCCCGAGGAGTATCAATTTCCTTGGGGTTTTTGCTTTTTATTCCGTCAATCAAATAAGTTTCTATTCTTCAATATTTATTTTACGCTATTTCTAGGATATTCACATTTAAAAACAGTCAATTTTAGGTACTATTTTTGTTTATACTTTCTAAATAAACGATTTTAATGCAGCGGTTTTTAAAACATATAATAGTTACTTTAATGCTATTTCCTAGTCTAGTTATAGCTCAAGAGTATACGATTAATTTTGATGACTTGGATAGAGAAAGTACCAAAGCTTTAGATTTAAGCAATAAAAATCTAACTGATATTCCAAAAGAAGTATTTGAATTTATAAACCTCGAAAAGCTGAATTTACGAAATAATAACTTAAAAGAAATCCCTAAAGAAATTAGTCAATTGAATACGCTAAAAATCCTAGATTTAAGTATGAATGGAATTACTGAAATTCCTGTGGAATTGTTCGATTTATCAAATTTGGAGAAATTGTATTTCGGTGATCAGTTAAGGTATCGTTTTTTTTCAGAAAGTGCCAAACGCCAAAACTTCATCGAAGAAATACCTAAAGAAATTGGAAATCTAGACAAGCTACGTGAACTTGATTTCTCTTATAATCTTATTCCCTCCATTCCTACTGAAATAGAAAAGTTGGTGAACTTAGAAAAGTTAAGTTTTACCAATAATAGAATTACAGAACTTCCTAACACTATTGGAAGTTTAAAACAACTTATGTGGTTGCATATTGAAAGAAATAAATTAACTGCGCTACCTAATGAGTTAACTGATTTGAAAAATCTTCGTGAACTATATCTAAACACCAATTATATTGAGGCTTTGCCCAAATCAATGGGTAAATTTGAAAATTTGAATACTTTATCCATTTCAAACAATCGTTTGAGGACTATCCCAGAAAGTGTAGGCGATATTTTATTGCTATCCACGCTGGATATCTCTAATAATCGAATTGAATCACTTCCAAGAGATCTCAAATTTTTAAAACATCTCAATAATTTCTATAGGAGTGGTAACTTGATAGAAAATTACGAAATTCCGAATCACTAAAATAATGAGCAGTGATTTAACAAGTCTAGAAATCATGTTAGTATTGCTTTAACAGCTCATTTGTAACATCAATGATTAATCGATATCACTCAAGACTCTTGAATGATTGCTAATAGAAACTAACACTTTCTGATTCGCTGCAATTCTTCTTGCAAATTCTATTTGACAACTGATAAAACTTTCTTCTTGGGCATTCAAGGAAGAATGAACTTTCTCCAAAATCAAACCACCACGTTTCGGCGTTAAGCAGTTGTTCTTCTTTTGTTATATTTTGAAGTTTACACGACAAAAACAACCGTTTACCATTTTATAGATGCCATTGGATAAAGATTTATTTAATTTAGTGGGACATAAACAAAACAAAAAAACTATGAAATTTCAACTACTCATTAAAAGCTATTTAATAGTCTTTCTTATTATCACTCAATCTTCTTTTATATTTGGACAAATGAGAGGTCCGTTGGAAGAGCCTTTTATTCCTGGGCACATAATCATTCAAGTTAATGACGGTGTAGATGTTAAAAGTTTAGTTGACCAATTGCCGAGTCAGTATGAATTCAAAATAAATCGTCAGCTTTCTAAAATTATGAGAGCTTGGTTAATCGAGTTTAACTCTGATGAACTAGAACAAATGGAGGCGATTCGATTGATATATGATTATCCTGAAATTTCAATCGCTCAAAACAACCATCTTGTTGAAGTGCGTTCAACTATCCCAAATGATCCTGAATATGGAAGTCAGTGGCACCATAAAAATACCGGACAAGGAGGAGGTACTCCAGGAGCTGATATTAAGTCAGAGGAAGCTTGGGAAATTACCACTGGTGGAAAAAATGCGAATGGAGACGATATTGTTGTATGTATTTTAGAGCAAGTTGATTTCAGTCACAATGATTTACAAGCAAATCATTGGACCAATACTGCGGAAATTCCAGGTAACGGAATTGATGACGATGGTAATGGATACATAGATGATATTCACGGTTGGAATGTAGGAAATAACTCTGGAAATCTTCCAACTAACAATTCAGGACATGGTACAAATGTAGCTGGAATGATTGGTGCTGTTGGAGATAACAATTTAGGAGTTGTTGGAGCAAATTGGGATGTAAAAATGATGAATATTACAGGTTATAACACCAATTCTGAAGCTTCTGTAATTTCTGCATATGAATATCCGCTGGTGCAACGTCAAATTTACAACCAAACAAATGGTGCTCAGGGTGCTTTTGTGGTAGCAACAAATGCTTCTTGGGGAATAGATAATGCTAACCCGAACAATTACCCCCTATGGTGTGCTTATTATGATACATTAGGTAAATACGGTATACTTAATTGTGGAGCAACGTCAAATTCAAATATAAATGTTGATGTAAGTGGTGACATGCCAACCGGATGTTCGAGTCAATACATGGTTGGTATTGGTCGATCTGATCGAAACGATAATTTTCAAGGAGGATATGGTGCTACTACTATCAACTTTGCTGCGCCTGGAATAAATGTGCGTACAACAGCAAACAATAACAGTTATACGACAACTACAGGAACATCATTCGCTTCTCCTTTAACAGCAGGAGTTATTGCATTGATGTATTCTATTCCTTGTCCTAACTTTATGTCTACTGTTTTTTCTGACCCTCAACATGCAGCTGACTTAGTTTTTCACGCACTGATGGATGGAACAGATGAGCGTCCAGCGCTTGTTGGTAATTTTGTGACCGGTGGAAGATTAAATGCAAAAAATGCAATTGATCTGCTCATGGAGGAAGTTTGTAGCCCCTGTAACGCTCCTTCTGACATCTCTGTTGAAGATCTTGCTGAACATACTGTAAGTCTTGTTTATTCAGAAAATGAAGACGTCGAAGAATACAAATTCTATTATCGTGAAGTTGGTTTTAGCCAATGGAATGAAATTTACACTTCCTCAACAAGTATTGATTTAAATCAATTGAATAAATGTACTACGTATGAATATTATATGGAAGCAATTTGTGCGGATGAAATTAGTCAGGCTTCCGCTATTTCTACCTTTACAACGTTAGGATGTGACGATTGCCTGGAAACGAATTATTGCGAAGTAACTGTTACCAACCCAGAATTACAAGTAGCTATTTGGTCGCCTTCTTCCATAGCTGGAGATCTCACCTATACAGAAACCACTGGATGGGGAGGAGCGATTTCAGATGGTTATGTTTATGGTGATTTGGTACTTGTGGATGATGGCTCTGCTGATCCAACTGAAGGGTGTAATGAACTCATAAATGCATCTGAACTTGAGGGTAAGATTGCCGTTGCACTAAGAGGTACGTGTAACTTTACGGCAAAAGCATTAAACGCCCAAGAAGCTGGAGCTATAGGAATTATTATTGCAAATAATGGAGGGCAAATGATTCAAATGGGAGGGACAGAACCTTCGGTAACAATACCTGCTATTAAAATCTCTACAGATGAAGGTGCTGACATTATAAGCGCTCTTCAAAATGATGAGAATATCACTGCCATGATTGGTAATCAAAATGAATTTATACAATCATTTACTTGGGGGGGCGCTGTTGAAAACTCTGGAGATAATAACGGTTATTTCTCCTCTTCACTTCTACTCGAAGCAAGTTTAAATGATGAAGTAAGTTTTACTATTGAACCTGGTTTTGATGGTCCTGCCCTACCCTATGGAATTCAAATTTGGATAGATTTAGATCAAGACGGAAGTTTCGATGCAAATGAAAAACTATACGAAACTACCGAACCCATTACATTAGAAGAATTGAGTGATGTTATTACCATTCCTTCCTCTACTGAAATAGGTACTACAAAAATGCGTCTTGTAATGGCTTATCAAGGAGTAGGTTCTGAAGATCTTCCTGATGCGTGTGTTGACTTTACTTCAGGAGAAGTTGAGGATTATTGCATCGAAATTTTAGATGATCAAATTTGTAATACAAAACTAGAAGTACTCACCACAGAACCCTCTTGTAGTAATGTATTTAACGGTGCTATAGAAATAGAAGTTGATGGAACTGTTGATGATTACACCTTCGAATGGAATAATGGATTAACTGGAAATGAAATAGCAAGTTTATCAGCTGGAAATTACGCCGTTACAATTACAAATCTTGATAATTGTGACACTACTGTTAATGTTTCCTTAGTGGCAAATGATGGAATTACGATTCATTTAGTGGAGAAATTAAATGAAAGTTGTGATGATCTCGCTGATGGTTCTATCGAAATTGAAGCATCCGGAAGTGATACATATTCCTTCAGCTGGAATAATGGTGGCTCGGCTGCAATAAACGAAAACTTAACTGCAGGTACTCACATTGTAACCGTAACGGGAAGTGAAGGTTGTATTGCTCAAGAGACATACACAATTATAGCAACGGACAATATTGAAATCAACAGTATTGTACAACAACCAACATGTGTAGATTCTGAGGACGGCTCCATAGAAATTGAAGCGCTTAATGGTGGAGGAACAATAAACTATCAATGGACAAATGGACCAAGTTCAAATATCTGGGAAAATTTGGGGAATGGAACGTATGAAATTACAGTTTCAAATGATGATGGTTGTAGTGCTACAAGAGAAATAACCTTGGAAAGTGAAGGGATAGAACCTACGGCTAGTTTCTCCGAAACGGGAACAGGTGGTGTAACCAAAAATTTCATCAACGAAAGTGAAGATGCTGATAGCTATCTATGGGATTTTGGAGATGGAACAACAACAAGTACTACTAACGCTTCTCATACATATGAAGAAGCGGGTGAATTTGAAGTTTGTTTAACCGCACTGAATGCATGTGGAGAAGATACAGAATGCATGACTGTAACAGTGAGAGAGGAAGATTTGAGTGCAGATAATCTTTTCTGGACAGAAGGAATACGAGTTTATCCAAACCCAACAAAGGATATTGTTAATTTTGAAATTCCTCATATGAATTACGGAACAATCACATTAGTGGATGCTACAGGAAAAATAGTTTTAACTCAAACTATTAAAGACGAAAAAACAACCATTAACGTGGAACACCTCGTTACAGGCCTTTACGTGTATTCTATTACTAATTTAGATACTAACGCAGTGTACAAACAAAAACTGAGTATTCAATAATATCCATTTCGATTAATGTCGAATTAAATAGCTGAGAACCCAAGTTATCAAGATCACAAACATTGCATCACTTGTATAACTTGGGTTTACTTTTTAAACAACTATTCCTAGTGGTACGAAAAAATTGTACTTATTGGTAGAATAACATCAATCTTCATCGCAGTTAAAGTCATTTCAAAAGGAACTACAAATCCAAGTGTTTTATTTGCTCTATTCTATTTCGTTCTAAAAATTCATCGATCGTTTCAAAATGTTCCATTACTCGTTGATCTTTAAACTCAAAGACTTTATCCGCAAGTCCTTCCAAAAAAGCACGGTCATGCGAAACCAAAATTAAAGTTCCGTCAAACTTAATTAGTGCTTCTTTCAATACATCTTTCGACTTCAAGTCTAGGTGATTGGTAGGCTCATCTAAAATCAAAACGTTCACTGGTTGCAGTAAAAGACGCACCATAGCAAGTCGCGTTTTTTCCCCTCCTGACAAAAAACCAACTTTCTTATCAATTGCATCGCCTGAAAACATAAAAGCTCCAAGAATATTTTTGATTTCTTTTCGAATCTCACCCTCTGCTACATTATCAACAGTTTCAAAAACAGACAACTCTGGGTCTAATAACGAAGCTTGATTTTGAGCAAAGTACCCCACCTTAGCATTATGTCCTAGTTCACAATGCCCATCAAAATCAATTTCTCCTATAATGGATTTTATCATAGTGGATTTTCCCTCTCCATTCCTACCTACGAAACATACTTTTTCTCCACGCGCAATGGAAAGGTTAGCATTTTTAAAGACTGATTTATCACCGTATGACTTACTCAAGTCTCTAGCCGTAACAGGGTAATCACCTGATCGTTGTGAAGGAGGAAAACGCAAAGAAATAGCCGAGTTATCAATTTCATCGATTTCTATTAGTTCTAATTTATCCAGCATGCGCTGTCGAGAACTAACCTGATTTGTTTTAGAGTAAGTACCTTTAAACTGCTCTATGAAGCGCTTTGTTTCCTTAATCATTTTTTGTTGTTCATGATACGCTTTTAGCTGCTGATCCCGACGCTCCTCTCTCAATACCAAATAATGCGAATAATTTGCTTTATAATCGTAAATACGACCCATTGTAATTTCAATCGTTCGATTAGTAATATTATCAATAAAAGTTTTGTCGTGAGAAATCACCATAACAGCCTTAGCTTTATTTTTAAGAAAATCTTCTAACCAAATTACCGATTCTATATCAATATGGTTTGTTGGCTCATCTAGAAGAACTAAATCTGGTTTTTGAAGTAAAATTTTTGCTAATTCAATTCGCATGCGCCAACCTCCACTAAATTCATTTGTTTTACGTGTAAAATCAGAACGCTTAAAACCTAAACCAGTCAACGCTTTTTCTACCTCTGAATCAAAATTAGTTTCTTCTATAGCGTAGTATTTTTCACCTAAATCTGCTACACGTTCTATAATTTTCATGTATTCATCCGATTCATAATCAGTGCGTACTTCTAACTCTTTATTTAATGCCTCGATTTCATTTTTCATTTGAATGACCTCCCCAAAAGCTTTAGAAGTTTCTTGAAAAACGGTACAGTTATCCTCCGTAAGCAGGTGCTGCGGTAAATAAGCGATTTTTGTATCTGAAGCGCATTGGATTGATCCACGATTTGGCTTTTGAACTCCAGCTATAATTTTCATCATGGTGGATTTCCCCGCACCATTTTTTCCCATTAATGCAATTTTGTCATTCGGGTTAATTACAAAACTAATATCTTTAAAAAGTGTTCTTGCACTGAATTCTACTGTAAGCCCATTAACTGAAATCATCTATCTGAAATATTAAAACGGCAAAGATAATGCTTCATGTGAGAATACTTCGAATGCTTCTAATGATTCAGACAAAATACGGTTCTTCGTTTAAAAAAATACGAATACAATTCAGATTAGAAAAAAATGTATAGTACATTGCGCTATGAAATTTACTGTAAGTTCAATATTCGTGCTGTTATCTTTTGTACTTTTTGCTCAAGAAAGTAAGGTTTCGCTTACTATTTTTGATGGATACGTAATAGGCGGTTATGTAAATAATGGTGGCTTTTTAAACTACACTGGTCCAAATATTAATTTAACCCATAAAGACCACAGGGTTATAGTTGGTATGCTACCCTCCTTGAGGTTTAAAAAAGATAACTCAACTCCTCAAAATGCATTTATCACCCCCAACCTAGGTGTAGGACTTACCTATAGTTACAAGTTATTAGCTATTCAGCTTCCATTTTATTATAATGCTAAAACGACCACTGAAGATGGAAGCTGGCACATCGGGGTTGGTCTTGGGATTAGATTAAATGCTTTCAATGAAAATCAGCATCAAGAACAAAAGCGAACGGACTAATCACATTACTGTTTTATACACCTGATCGTTCAGATGAATTGTAT